>JBKJSR010000387.1:0-3924 GCA_046594355.1 Bryobacter sp. | reverse complement strand
CCACTCCGTTTCAATCGGGCGATCAGGCGTCTTGTACTTTTGTGCTCGAGTTCTACAATTAATCCACTCTCTGGCAATCAATTCTTAAATACCGCCCTAGGTCTGCCTGTCGAATTTGCGCCCCATCCATTTCCCCTTTGTTTTCTTGAAGCTAGTTCAAGATTGAATCCGCAAAATTTTCATTAGCCCCAGTGCAGTCTCGCGAGTCCGGTTCCCAAGCCGTAAAACACTCTTACACCTGCCAGCGAGCCTCCGCTTCAGCCAGCACGTTACTATCCAATCCCCATAGCCCCCGGCTTTTGTCAGCGGCCTAGCTCAAAGTGCGTTCACATATATTTTTAAACTATATCTCCTTTGTTTACAGTCGCAAATTGAAATCGCCGCAAAGCAGCCGCTCTATCGCACAGTAGGATTTTCGTGGGGTAAGTGCCCTGAGATAAACGAATAACTGAAAGTTACGAAGCGCTTGTTTCGTATTCGAGAACAAATGACCTTGACACAAATTGCGGATGCGATTCAGCCGCATCCGGACTATAGAGGGTGGGCCGCCAGTCTGGAGATGTATCGCGACCTCTACTCGGGGGGCGCTCAAATGAAGGCGAAGGCCAGCAGTTACTTGTATCGCCGCCATCGCGAACCTGCGGAAGTCTATCAGGAACGAGTGAGCCGGGCTTTTTATGAAAACTACCTGGGGTCCATTATTGATTGGTATGCTTCCACCCTTTTCCGCCGGGAGCCAATCATTACGGTCGAAGACAGCTCCAGTCGAGCTACTAAGTACTACTACGAATTTTTCGGCGACTGTGATCGCAACGGATTGTCAATTACAGATTTCCTGCGCAAGCGATTCATCGATACTTTGATTTTTGGAAAGTCTTACATCGCGCTCGAGTTCCCGAAAAGAGAAGCCAGCTTCAGCACAAGGCTGGAGGAAGAAGCATTCGGAGCCGACAAGGGATACTTGACGGCAATCCATCCGCTTGATGTTGTGAATTGGAAATCCACACACGATGGAAAGCTGACTCGGCTCACCATCAGGCTACAAAGCGAAGATTGCGCAGACGGAAACCATGACGATTCCAAGCCTCCAACCCGCTACCTGATTTACACCGAAACCGGGTACTTCATCGTCGAAGAGGATTCGAATGAAGATAAAGCGATTCGCATCGTGGAGCAAGGCTTGCATTGCTGCTCTGAAGAACACCGTCTGCCAGTATTTGAAATCGCCTTAAGCGACGGCCTCTGGTTGATGAATAAAGCCGCTCATCTTCAACTCGAGCACTACAACAAGTCAAACTCCCTCTCCTGGTCGCTGGGCATGGCGCTTTACGCCACCCCGGTTGTCTACAGCAAGCGGGATTGGTCGACCATCATCGGAGAGTCCTACTACATTCACCTCGACCCTGAAGACAAGTTCGGTTGGACTGAACCCGAGGGTAATGTCTACCGGATTGCCATGGAAAACCTGGCGCGGCTACAGGAAGAAATTTATCGAACATGCTACCTGATGGGCCAATCCAGAAGCTGGCTCTCCGGCTCCGCTCAAGTGAGCGGAAATAGTAAGCGTGCCGATTACCAGATCACGCAAGAAGTTTTGAGAGCCTATGGCGACACGGTGAAGGACACGCTGAAAAGGGTGTTGCAGACCTTGATCCGGGTCCGGAAAGACGATCTGAAAATCTCTGTTTCCGGACTGGATGAGTTCGAAGTTGGTGAATTCGAGGACGAACTGGACGAAGCTCAAAAGCTGCTGAATCTGGGCCTTCAATCGAAAACCTTCCGCAAGCAGGCTTTCAAAAAACTCGCCTTCAAGTTCCTGGCGGATATCAATGAGACCACCAAGGAACGCATCGCTGCCGAAATTGAGGCGCAGATCGACAAAGGAGAAACGGAATGAATTCCAATCAGGAATCCGAATCGCAAAACAACACTGTGAGTGATCTAAAAAAGCTGGTTCACGAAGTGTTCGACGAATATCACAATGTCCAGGCGAAAAGGACGGAACCGGCCTATAAGGCGGAGCTCGAAGAGGAGCGCCGCAAGCGCGAATCCATGGAAAAGCGGCTGAATGAACTCGTGGAAGAGAATCGCCGCTCGAAGGCCAAGGCCGAAACCATGGAGCGCGAAACGCTCATCAAAGGCGAACTCCAGCGCCTGGGTGTTGCCAAACTCGACCTTGCCTTCAAGGCGGTTAAAGACGAAATTCAACGGGAGAGCGACGGGACCTTGCAAGCCCGAGGCAAAGAGGGACTGATGCCTTTGCAAGAGTTTCTCCGCAAATTTGTGGACGAAAATCCCGAACTGCTCCCCGCACGGAATTTGGGTGGAAGCGGCACGTCTTCGACTGGCCGTAACGCTCAAAGCTCACCAGGTATCGATCTCGATTCGATCCGGCCTGGAATGAGCAAAGAAGACTTGGCCCGAGTGCGCAGAGAAATTGCGCGCGTAGCCGGCCTGATGATCGACTAACAAACAAAAAAGGAAAATGAATGCCTTCTATTACTTCTTCGAACCTCGCTAACGCGATCGTAAAGCTTGTTGCGGCCGATGCGCTGCCGTCTTTGATGGGCAATCTCGTGATGGGCAATCTTGTCAATCGCGATTTTGAGCCTACCCTGGCCAAGGCTGGCGACACGGTAAACGTGCCGGTACCGCCTTCCCTCGTAGCGAACAATATTGCCGAAGGTGGTTCCGTAGTTACGCAGAACCCCAGCCTCGGCAATGCTCAGATTATTCTGAATACGCATGCTGAAGCCACTTTCCAGATCCCGGACGTTACCAAGGTTGTTGCGATTCCCGATCTGCTCAGACTCTATATGGAGCCTGCAATCATCGCCCTCGCCGAAAAGGTCGAGACCGATCTTCTGGCCCTGGCAACTGGATTTACTTCCAATGCTCCGCTGGGCGCCGCCGCAACTGTAATTACAGAGCAGCTTGTGGATGAAGCCGAGACTGCTCTATTCAATGCGAAGGTGCCTTCGGGCATGCAGAAGTATCTGGTGGTGGATGCTTCCACCTATTCCGCTCTTCGGCTAAATCCTCGTTTCAGCGAATACGCGCGGGCGGGCGAAGCCGGCCTCAAGGCTCTCATTGAAGGCAATATCGGCAGGCTGAAGGACTTCTACATCTTCCGGTCGCAGTTTGTGAAAAAGGGCGGAACACCGCTGACTACTTACAATCTCGCCTTTGCCAAAAATGCCCTCGGTCTTGCGATCCGCCGCTTGCCGCAGCCGCTTCCAGGTACGGGAGCAATCGCCGAGTACGCCGAGTTGGGCAACTTTGGCGTCCGCGTCGTGATGAGCTATCAGCCGGATACGCTGTCGCAGCAATTCACTGTGGATATCCTCTACGGTGCAGGTATTCTCCGTAGCAACCACGCCGTGCAGGTCCGCAGCTAACTGCGGTCTCCTTGGCAGTGAGAGGGTCGGCCATCCTTTTTGGGTGGCCGGCCCTTCTCCATCTCCACTCAAATACAAAGAGCGAAAAGATCATGGCCCTATTAAAGGATCAACCCATAAGCTGCTTGGCGGATTGGATGGCATACGATTCCAAGTTGTCCATTCTGTCCGAACAGGAAACCACATCAATCGATTCAAAATCCCGCCTGGCGCAGAACGAGATCGAAACTCAGGTCATTAGTTTTCTTCTTCGCCATAGCGGTTCAAGTGATAGCGCGGCTCGGCCACTAATTACAAAAGTAACTGTAACTGAAGCGCTGTCGAGATGGCACAGTATGCTTACTCTGGCTTTGTTTTACGCTGATCTCGCAGCTCTTCAAAACAGTTCGCTGCACAGAGACCAGTCCAGATATTACGAGATCAAGGCTGAGGCTGCCAGGGAGCAGTTCTTCGATACGGGACTTGGAATTGTGAACATGCCGATTCCCAAAGCTCCCATCCCGCTTATTTTTTCGGCTCCAGGCAC
>JBKJSR010000312.1:0-6286 GCA_046594355.1 Bryobacter sp. | reverse complement strand
ACATGCAATATCCGCGCTCCCAGGCCGAGATTGAAACCTTCGTTCCTCAGGTTCGCCGCCGCCTCGAAAACATCGAGACCGCCATCCAGGAGATTCGTCCGGGCATGCAAGGTTCTGTCGATTTCGGTTCCGGCCGTCGTGCCGGCTACGAAGACCATGAACCGATCTTCGGCAAAACCGGTACATGCACTCACTCCGATCACCGCACCCACCTCGGCTGGTTCGGCAGTTTCAATGAAGTTGGCGACCGCAAGCTCGTCGTAGTGGTCCTCCTCACGGGAGGCAAATTGGTCAGCGGTCCTGTCGCCAGCGGCGTCGCCGGCCAAGTCTTCCGCCGTCTCAACGAGTCCCGTTACTTCGCCTCCAACCCCCAGCTCCTCTCTCCCAACTCAGTCCTCGCCACTGGTACCAGCCTTTTCCTGAGTCCCGAAAATTAGTCAGATTTGGCCGGCGGTCCTGTCTCCAGCGGCACCGCCGACCAAGTCTTCCGCTTCAACGAGTCCCGTTACTTCGCCTCCAACCCCCAGCCCCTCTCTCCCATAACAGTCCTCGCCACCGGCACTAGCCAAATCTTCCGCCGCCTCAGCGAGTCCCACGACTTCGCCTCCAACCCCCAGCCCCTCTCGCCCAACTCAGTCCTCACCAACGGCACCAGCCAAATCTTCCGCCGCCTTAGCGAGTCCCGTTACTTCGTCTCCAGCCCCCAGCCCCTTTCTCCCAACTCAGTCCTCGCCTCCGGCACCAGCCTTTTCCTAAGTCCTGAAAATTAAATCATTTTTGTATTGAATATATGAGCGCATGCGCATATACTCAATACCAGATGAGCATTTTGTACCCCTTTTCCCTCGGGTTATTGCTGGCACAAGCCCCTCCGGAAGATCTCTCCCTGAGCCAAGCCGTCAAACTGGCGGTTTCCACCCACCCTAGCGCCGATTCTGCCCGCTCCGCCTTACGAGCCGCCGCAGAGCGCATCCCTGAAGCTAAGGCCGCTTTCCGGCCTCGTGTCGACTTTCAGGAAAACTGGGTTCGTTCGAACAATCCAGTTTTCGTGTTCGGCTCGCTCTTAACCCAACGCCAGTTCACAGCTTCCAATTTCGCCCTCGATTCGCTCAACCGGCCAGATTTCCTCAATAACTTCCAGTCCCTCATTAGCGCCGAACAGCCAATCTGGGATGCGGGACGAACCCAAAAGGCGGTCGAGATCGCCGAATCGCAACGGCAATCCGCTGCCGTCGGCGTCCGGCAAGTCGAACTCGCACTTGCCAGCCGCACCGCCAGAGCCTACCTCGATGCCCTCCTAACTACTGCGGCCATTCCCGTCGCCGAACAAGCCATCGAATCCGCTCAAGCCGACCTCCACCAGGCAGAAGCAGTACGCGATGCCGGTCGCTCCACCGCTGCCGACGCTCTCTCCATGCGTGTCCACATCGCCGCCGTGCGCGAACAACTCGTCATGCGCCGCGCCGAAGCAAAGATCGCCCGCAGCATCCTCGGTGAATTGATCGGAGCCCCCGAAATCGCTTCCTTCAACTTGACTACTCAATTGGAATCGAGCGTCAAACCCGCTCCCGAAGGAGCTTCTGAACGGCCTGAGCTCGATCTCAAACGCTTGGAACTGGGTGCCGCCCGCAGTCATGTCGCCTTGGCAAAGCTTGCCTCCATGCCGCAGGTCGGCCTTCGCGTGGGCTTCGAGGCAGACCGCCAACGCTTGATCACCCGAGCGGGTTCTAACTGGATGGCCGCTGTTACCTTGCGCTGGACTCCCTATCAGGGCGGTGCAGACCGGGCCAAACTCCGCATGGCTCAAGCCATGGTTGCGAGTGTCCAGGCGGATGAAAAGGCCACGCAGCAGCGCGTTCGCCTCGAAGTCGTCGAAGCTCAAACCTTCCTCGAGGCAAATCTGGCGCGAGTCGAAACTGCCCAGTCCGCCATCGCTTCGGCCGAAGAAAGCCTCAGGATTACTAAAGATCGTTACGAAGCTGGCCTCGGCAATTTGACAGACCTGCTTCGTACAGAAACCGCCCTCACCGAATCGAGACTCCGTCTCCTCGCCGCCCGGCACGGCATACGTATAACGCAATTGAACTATGCCGCCGCCCTGGGCAAACTCAGCCCCGATTCCGAGGTACTTCAATAATGAACCGCTATTGGTTGGCTTCCATCCTTCTCGTTAGCTCCTGTGGATCGACCCACAAAGAAGGAGCCAGCAACAAAGCCGCGACAACCGTTTCTGTCTCGACAGACCGTGTCTCACTGGGCCGCGCCGCGCAAACTGCTCAGGCCACCGGGACCGTGCAGCCGCGAACGCGAACCGTGATTTCGGCTCAGGTCGCGGGCCTGATCCGTCAGGTGCTGGTAGAGCCGGGCCAGAGCGTGCAAGCCGGTCAGACCCTCGTCCTGATCGACTCGCAACAACTCCTCGCCGGCGAATCTCAGGCCGCCGCAGCGCGCCTCGAAGCAACTGGCGGTCTAGCCGAAAGCGAGCGCGCCATTGACTCCGCCCGCACTCAGCTCGATCTCGCGAAGTCAACCCGCGCACGTCTCAAAACGCTCTACGACAAGCGCTCGCTGTCCAGCCAGGAGATGGATGAAGCCAACTCCCGGCTCAGCCAGGCGGCCTCCGCTTTGGCTATAGCGGAAGCGAGACGTGCGCAAGTCAACGCCCGGATCGCGCAAAGCGATCAAGCCCTGAAATCAGCCCAGCTAACTAGCCGGTACGCGACACTTACTGCTCCCTTTGCTGGCATAGTAAGTGAAAAACTGGCTCAAGTTGGTGCCCTGGCCGTACCGGGCGCGCCGCTCCTGGTTATCGAAAAGGCCGGTGGATTTCGCCTCGAAATGAACGTGGAGGAATCGCGCAGCAGCCAGATTCGGCTCGGCATGCCGCTACGCGTTGTGCTCGAACAGGGCGAGGCGGTCGATGCAAAGGTAAGCGAAATCGTCCCCTCGCTCGACCCTGCCTCAAGAAGCCTGACCGTCAAGGTCGATCTGCCCCCGCTCAAAGCTTTGCGCAGCGGAGCTTTCGCTCGCGGCGAGTGGGTTACCGGAGAGCGTGAACTGCTCAGCGTGGCGCCTGCCGCAGTCCGCGAGTCCGGCCAAATGCAGATGGTCTTTGTCGTCGAAGGGGGCCGTGCGCACTCGCGGATGATCTCCGTTGGCGACGCGCAGGCAGGCCGCCGCGAAGTTCTGACCGGGCTGAAGTCCGGTGAAGTGGTGGTGCTGAATCCACCTCTCGATTTCCACGACGGAACTCCAGTTGAGGTCGCAAAATGACCAATAAATTAGGGCCTGCCGGCAAGATCGCTGCCGCCTTCGTTCAATCAAAGCTCACTCCGCTTTTCATGCTGGCCTCGCTCGCAATGGGCGTCTTCGCCGTACTGATCCTGCCTCGCGAAGAAGAGCCGCAAATCCAGGTTCCGATGGTGGATGTGATACTTTCGCTGCCCGGAGCATCGGCCAAAGAAGTCGAACAACGCCTCACCAAGCCGACCGAAAAGTTGCTGTGGGAAATCCCCGGAGTCGAGTATATCTACTCGACCTCGATGCCCGGCCAGACCCTTGTCATTGTTCGCTTCCGCGTTGGAGAAGACGAGGGCGCGAGCATCGTCAAGCTGAATCAGAAGCTGAGCGGATCGGGCGCGATGGTCAAGCTACGTTCCATTGATGACGTCCCAATTCTTGCCCTCACTCTGCACAGTAAGCGTTACACGCCCTTCGAACTAAGACGCGTCGCAGCTCAACTGGAAGACACGATCAAGCAGGTTGGCGACGTCTCGACCGTGAGCCTGATCGGCGGACAGCGTCGAGAGATGCGTGTGACGCTCAATCTCGCCAAGCTCGATGCTTATCGCCTGCCCGCAGAGGCCGTCTGGCGGGCCATTGGAGCCAGCAACCAGCGCTTCTCCGCCGGAAGGATCAGTCGCGGCAATCAGGAATCGATCATCGAAGCCGGAGACTTCTTGCGCAATGCAGAGGATCTTGGCGCGGTGGTTGTAGGCGCTCAGGCTGGCCGTCCCGTATTCGTGCGGGACTTGGCAAAGGTCGAAGACACTGGCGCGGAACCGACCGAGTATGTGTTCCATCTGGATCGCAACTCATCGCAAGCGGCAGTTACAATTGCGGTTGCCAAGCGCAAAGGCGCGAACGCGATCACGGTTGCCGATGAGGTTCTGAAGAAAGTGGATCTCGCACGCGGCCGCGTGATTCCGTCTGAAGTGGAACTCAGCATCAGCCGCCAGTATGGCGAGACGGCAGCCGCGAAGAGCAACGAATTGCTGGAGCACATGGGGATTGCCGTGATCTCCGTAGTGCTGCTGGTCGCGCTCGTGCTGGGCTGGCGCGAATCGCTGGTCGTGTTCGCGGCCGTACCCGTGACGCTGGCCCTGACCCTGATGATCTTCTATCTATACGGCTACACCCTGAATCGCATCACGCTCTTTGCCCTGATCTTCTCGATTGGCATCCTGGTCGACGACGCGATTGTTGTAGTCGAGAACATCGTTAGGCATGCGCGCCTGGTCGCAAATCGCGCGCGGCCCTTCGTCGCGGTTGTCGTCGAGGCGGTGAATGAAGTGGGCAATCCCACCATCCTCGCTACACTCGCCGTGGTTGCGGCTATCTTGCCGATGGCGTTTGTCGGTGGCTTGATGGGGCCGTATATGAGGCCGATTCCGGTTGGCGCGAGCGCGGCCATGGTGTTCTCGATGCTGGTTGCTTTCCTCGTTACACCCTGGGCGGCGGTCAAGCTGCTCGAAAGGCATGCGGCTCATGGGCACGCTGGCGAGCGCGAAGATTTCGTCACGCGGCTTTACCGCCGCTGGATGGATAAGCTGCTGCATCGGCCGGTTTACACAGCAGGCTTTCTCTTGCTGGTTGTCGTTCTGCTCTTGGGCTCGGTCTCGCTATTTCCCTTGCATCTGGTGAAGGTCAAGATGCTGCCCTTTGACAACAAGAGTGAATTCCAGGTAATCATCGACATGCCGGAAGGGACGCCGCTCGAAGAGACGCAGCGGGTAGCGCAGATCCTGGCCCGCGAGGCGATGAAGCAGCCGGAGGTCGTGAATGCGCAAACCTATGCAGGTACTGCCGCGCCGCACAACTTCAATGGACTCGTGCGCCACTATTACTTGCGGGCCGGCGCGAACGTCGCCGACATCCAGCTCAATCTTCTTCCCGGGCATGAACGGAAACAGCAAAGTCACGAGATCGCGAAACAGGTGCGGGCCAGACTGTTGCCCCTTGCGGCACCGCTCGGTGCGCGTATCAAAATAGCCGAGGTGCCGCCCGGACCTCCCGTGCTTTCGACGCTGGTGGCTGAAGTCTATGGCCCGACCCAGGAGGGACAGCGGCAAATTGCCGCCGAGTTGATGAAGATCTTCGAGCACAGCAAAGGCGTCGTGGATGTGGACTGGTATGTCGAAGAAGAACAGCAGAAGTATCACTTGAGAGTGGATCGCGAGAAGGCTGGCTTGCACGGGATCGATGAGGCGGCAATCGTCGACAGCATCCGCATGGCGGCGATGGGGCAGAGCGCGGGGTTGTTGCGGCTCGACAGGGAGCAGGAGCCTGTCGCGATTGCATTGCGATTGCCGAAGGCGGATCGTAGCGACATGAACCGCATCCGCAGCATGCGGGTGCGGGGAGCGGGCGGGGCGCTGGTGCCGATCTCGGAACTGACCACCGTCACCGAAACGCGGGAAGACCGTAACATCTATCACAAGAACCTCATGCCGGTCACCTATGTGACGGCGGATGTGGCGGGTGAGGTGGAGAGCCCTGTTTATGCGGTGCTGGCGGTGGGGCCGGAGATTGAGAAGTACAAACCATTCGGTTATACGATCGAACAGTATGTCGCGCGACAGCCCTTCGATGGCGGGCGCTATGCGATGAAGTGGGATGGCGAGTGGCACATCACCTACGAAGTGTTCCGCGTTCTGGGTCTCGCTTTTGCGGCGGTGCTGGTGTTGATCTATGTGCTGGTAGTGGGCTGGTTTGAGAGCTTCCTCACGCCGCTGGTGATCATGGCGGCGATACCGTTTTCACTAGTGGGTATCTTGCCGGCGCATGCGCTGATGGGCGCGTTCTTTACGGCGACCTCAATGATCGGCTTTATTGCGGGGGCGGGGATTGTGGTGCGCAACTCGATTATTCTGGTGGACTTTATCGAGTTGCGGCTCAAGGAAGGAATGCCGCTGGACGAAGCGGTGATCGATGCGGGGGCGGTACGCTTTCGCCCGATGATGCTGACGGCGGCGGCGGTGGTTGTCGGGTCCGCCGTCATTCTGTT
>JBKJSR010000295.1:0-15542 GCA_046594355.1 Bryobacter sp. | reverse complement strand
CTTTTCAAAGTCCGCCGTGTTCTTTGTGAAGTTGCCGGCGCGGCGGACCGCACCAGCTTTGAGGTCCTTCACCGAAAATCCATAGCCCAGCGGCATGATCGCAACAAAGGGCTTTTTGCCGCCCGCAATCAAACTATCGAAGATCAGATGGGCTTTGCCAACCGTCGTCCAGCCGTCGGCGAGATCGCTATAACCGTGGAGTAGAACCAGCAGGGGGTAGCGCTTGTCAGGATCGTAGCCGGGCGGGGTGTAAACGAAGAAGTCGCGGTTTTCGCCAGCGACTTTCGAGGCATAGAAGTGATGGTGCACCGTGCCGTGCGGGATGCCGGTGAATTCCCAGGGCATCGGCTTGTCGCCGGGGACCAGCACCATGCTCGAGGGAGTGAGCGCGTTGGTCTTCAGGTCGCCATTGAACGGATCGATGGTGCCCACGCCATCGACCAGGAAGCTGTAGCCGTAGAGGTCGGGGGGTAGGGGTTCTGTGGTGCCGCTCCAGATGCTTTTTTCGTCTTTGGTGAGATTGATGCGGGTGCCGTTTTCGAGCCTTACTTCCACTTTTTGGGCGTTGGCGGAGCGCAGGTTGAAGCTGACCGTTCTGTCGGGATGCACGACCGGAGACACGATGGGTTGTGGTTGGGGTTGAGAGTAAAGAAGTGTGTTGAGGAGGATTGCCGACAGAGCGAGCTTTTGCATGTGTGCATCATATCGAATGACCTTTTAGCAGTGGTACCGTATACTGTAAATGTTTACAGTATCGCGATGAGAAGCATTTTACATTGGGACGGCGACGGCTTTTATGCCTCTATCGAGCAGGCGGCGGACAAGCGGTTGCGCGGACGGCCGATCGCGGTGGGAGGGGAGAGCCGCGGGGTGGTGCTTTCTGCAAGTCTCGAAGCGACACGCTACGGGATCCGGCCGGGAACACCAATGCAGAAGGCGCGGCGGATGTGTCCGCCACTCACGACGCTGCCGGCGCACTTTGAGCTTTATGAGCAGTTTGGGGAACAGATTCTCATGCTGTGCGAGGAGCGTACGCCGCTGGTGGAGCGAGCGGGGGCGGGCGCGGCCTGGCTCGATCTGACCGGAACAGAGACAATCAATGGCCCGGCGCTCGGCTATGCGCGGGAGTTGCGGCAGACCGTTGTGAACTGGTTGCGGGTTCCATTGAGTTTTGGACTGGCGACTAATAAAACCGTGGCGAAGATTGCGGCGCGGGTGCGTAAGCCGCATGCGCCTTATGAGGTGATGGCCGGAGGGGAGGGGGCTTTTCTGGCACCGCTCTCGCTGCGCTGGCTGCCGGGGATCACGAGCAGCCATGCCGATACGCTGGAAGTGGCTGGGCTGAAACGAATTGGAGATCTGGCGGGAGCGCCGCCGGATGCGACGGCGCTGATTCTGGGCCGGAATGCGCTGAAGCTGCAGCGGCGGGCACAGGGAATCGATGAAGCACCGGTGGGGAAGGCGAAGCAGGGGTCGGAGCCGCAGTGGCGCGAGGCGATGGAATTTGCGGAAGATGTTTGGGAGACCGGGCGGATTGTGGCTGCGCTGCGCAGCTTGCTCGAGAACCTGATGGGGTCGGTGAGGGCGGAGCAGATGGAGGTAAGGAAGCTGACGCTGGGGTTAAGATATACGGACCGGGAGGAGAGCGAGCGGAGCGTGACGATTGGGGAGCCGAGTTCGGTAGAAGCGGATTTTTATGGGCTGCTGCCGGGGTTATTGAAGCAGGTTTGGGAGAGGAGGGTGCGCTTGCGGGCGATCTGGTTGAAGGCTTCGCGGGCGTATGCGCCGAGTCCGCAACTGAGCCTGTTTGCTGTGTTGCCGACTACGCAGAAGCGCGAGAAAGAACAGCGGCTGGCGACCGCGATGGACACGCTGAAGAAGACCTTTGGGGCCACGGCGGTGAGACGGGGTTTTGGGGTTCTTTAGGCAGTCAGGGAGATCAGGGTGGACTTGTAATCGATCTCGGAGGACTGCTGGTAAGAGAAGCTGTAGCTTTGGAGGGTACCGAGATCCTCTGGAGTGGAGGCGAGCGATTGTTGTTCGGTGGAAAAGTTGCCGTCACGGGTGTCTTCGATGCCAGCGGATAACTTGTTGACGAGATCGGTGATATCTTTGAGTTCGGCTTCGCTCAGGTCGCCTTCGAGCGAGGCGGAGAGTTTTGAGGATTCGCGGGAACGGGTTTTGGTGGACTCAAAGCTGCCGTTGGGGCCATAGAGTCTGGTTTGGTCGACGCGTGTGTTCTGTTGATTACGGAAAGAAATGGTGACTTGGTCGCCTTCGTCAGTGGTGAGGGTGAGGGAGCCTTCTTCGGACTGTCGGGTGCGGAGGCGGGTGCGTTCGGCGGAGCGTAGTGCTTCTGTGGGACTGACTTTGTTGGTGGGGGAGGGCTCGGGTTTGGTGCGTTCCAGACTGGTGCTGTCTGGTTTTGGACTTTCGGGTTTTGGGCTTTCGGGTCTGGAGCGTTCGAGTTTTGATACTTCAAGCCTCGATTCCTCCGTGCGCTCCTGGGCAATGCGCGGGCGGACTGGCGTAACCGGGTTTACGCGCCCGATCGATAGGCTGGCAGATAAGCTGGCAATTGACATAGGTCATTCCCTTCTCTGGATCGTATCGGTTCAAAATGAAACACCTTGAAATATTTGTTTCAAATTGGCATTAGAAAATTTGGCTATACTGTGCGGATTATGAAACACCGGACCTGCCTATTTGCCATTTTCCTCTTTGTGGGTGCGCTTTTGGCGCAGGACGCGAAAGAGGCTTTTGTCCCTGCCGATTTTCAAGTGCCGCAGATGTATGTGTCGCGGCGAGGAACTTTTAAACTAAAGCCGCTGGGGCCGAAGTATGCCAACCAGGATTACGCCGCATATATGAGTTCGATCGGGCATTTGCAGAAGACCTTTACGTTCTCGACATCGTGGCCGCATGCCGGGCTGACGATGGCGGAAGCAGTGAAGGACGTGCAAGGGGAACAGGCGGCGTTCGCGGCCCGGCGCAAGTTCACCTATGCTGTATTGAACCCGAATGAATCGCGAGAACTGGGCTGTGTATACATTAGCCCGAGTCATAAAGAAGGCTATGACGCGATCGTCAGGATGTGGGTGACGGAGAACCAGTTTGTAATCGGGTTTGAGGACCGGCTCTACCTTGAGGTGAAGGCCTGGCTCAAGTCGAGATGGCCTTTTGCCCGCGTGGCCTATGTTGGCAGGGAGGTCACGCGGGAAGCGTTTCAGAAACTGGCCGATCCAGCGAAGCCCTGAGCGGGAAGCTTATTCGTGCCAACTGAGTTCGAAGTTGTTGCGGCCACCGTTCTGGCGCATGGTGATACTGCGCACACGGTTGCGGCCGTCGGTGTCGATTTCCATGATGCCCCCGATGTTGTTGCCGTTCATGTCGGCGTAGATACGATCGCGATCAAGACGCTGGACGCGGCCGGTGAGAGTGAGGGGGTTGGAGCGGTCGGTATCAAAGGTGACTTCGATGTCACCGCGGCGGTTGATGGTGACGTGGCAGTTGAAGAGATGCTCGCTTGAGCCACGGTCCAGGCGGAGGAAGCCGTCGCCGCGCCCACGGTAGTTGACTTCACGGTTCCAATTGCCGTTGCCGTTGCCGAAGCCGCCATTGCCGTTGTCACGGTTGCGGTTGTCACGGTTGCCATTGTCACGGTCACGGTTGTCGCGGTCACGGTTGCGGTTGCCATTCCCGAAAACTCCACTGTCATTGCCGTTGCCGAAATCGCCGTTGCCGTTGCCGAAAACTCCACCTCGATTGTCATCGCCGCCCAGGTTTCCAGAAGAACCCCGCCAAAAAATGTCGAAGGTGTAGCCTTCGCGGCCGCCTTTGCTGTCTTCAATGCGAATGACCGCCGGCCCGCGGCCGGGATTGCGCATCAGCGTTTGCCTGCCCCGGCCATCGATGCCTTTGAATCGGAAATCGTTGGGGTTGTTGGGCAATGCCTGATTGCACTCAAAACGGCGAATATTGGACGGGCTGCCAGCCAAGGTGCGGATTTGCGCACGACTGCCGGAGATCTCGACTTCGGCAACGTCGTCAACTTCCACCTCGATCGTGCATTTGCCGTCACCGCCACCGCCCCGGAATTCTGCGGTTTTTGTGTCTGTGACGCGCTGCGCACACAGAGTTCCCGCAAACATTAGCGACAGAGCAAATTTGTTCATAATCGTCCCCTCTCAATATTCATTCATTCTAAATTCTAACGGGTTTGAGACCCGGAAATCAGTAGTAGCTGGTACACGCGTGGCCAGTCTTCATCGGTGATCGAGTAGAACACCGTCGAGCGCTGGTAGCCGTCTTCATAGATAAAATCCTTGCGAAAGACACCTTCACGCAAGGCTCCTATCTTTTCGATGGCTCGCTGCGACCTGGCGTTTCTAATATCGGTGCGAAATTGAACGCGGATGGCCCCGAGCGAGTCAAAAGCGAATTGGAGCAGCAGCAACTTGGCGTTGCGATTGATCGCCGTACCGCGAAAATCCTTGCCGAGCCAGGTGCCACCGATCTCAAGACTGCGGCTTGCGGTGTCGATTTCGCGAAAGCGCGTGGAACCGACGATGCGGCCACTGATTGGATCGAGGATGACGAAGGGATATTCGCGCCCTGTTTTACGGGCTGCAATCGCCTGATCGATCCAGGTGGCGAGACGTGTGGGCTGATCTAAGGGTCCGGTACGGAAATAGCTCCAAAGATCCGGCTCCTGGGCTTGGGTCCATAAGCCGGAAAAGTGTTCTCGCTCCAGGGGGTGGAGCGCGACGATTTCGTTCTGAAATAGGGTGGGATGTGGAATCAAGCTTCAGGATAAGCGTCTTTTAGGCGAAGAATAGGCGAATTCGGTACTTATAAGTTGAACACCTTAATTTTTTTCTAAGATAATCCTTGACCGTATGTGGTCGCGTGGTCATAATTAAGGTGTTCGCCCTAGTGCTGTGGTTCTATACGTAGAACCAAGGTTCTAAAGTCTTTTGCTGGAGGAAATAAAACAATGTTTAACATTCTGCTTATGCTTCTTGACGAGTCGATCATCCCGCTCGATATTCCCCCCGATGAAAAAACAACTCCCTAGTCTGGGCTGTTCCGTTTGTGGGACAAAACTTCAGAGCCACCCTGAATCTATCTAGCAAATCAGCTTAAGATAGATTCATCGGTGGCTCAAACCTTTTACGAAGTACTCAGCAAGCTCGGACCCCTATTAGCCCTGATTCTGCAGGCGACCCTGTTGTATCGATTTTGGGATCGCCGGAATCGCGATTACCCTCTGGCTATTGTTTTCACCCTCCTTCTTTTTCTGCTGACACTCTCAGGCTACTTTTTTCAGGATCTGCGCAGACTTCTGATCGGCAGCGACTCAACCTCCTTTGTTCGGACTTTTGTACTTGCATATTCCGGTGCGGACCTTTTCATGCACTTGCTGTTGCTGGCCCTGATGCTGCAACTGACGCGGGCAACCTTGAAGCGTCTGGATCTAGGCACACGGATTCTAATCCCGCTGGCATTGATTTCTTGTCTGATCGGGATTTCTGCTTATACCTACTTTGGGGCGGATCTGCGGAGAAATACACTGTTGCAGACCAGGCAGGTGGTGAGCTTCTGGCTGGTGCTTTTGAATCTTTACTGGTGGACGCTTTTGTTGCGGAAACGGCGACTGGACCGGCGGGTTCTGTTGCTAAGCGCTGGGATTGGACTGATGATGACAGGCCAGGTGATTAGCGACGGCATTATGTACCTGAGTACACCCAAAGGGTTCGGCGGATTGTTGGCGTTGCTAGTGATGTATTCGACGCATTTTGCCTGTTTGTATGCCTGGTACAACGCGTTCCATCCGGGCAATGCCGCGGCGCAAGCGGAGAAGTTGAACGAGTCTTTGACCTGAGGAATGACAACCGATAGACTATAGACGAGGAATTTTCTCCCCGTATGTCACAAGAATCTGTCAATCGCCGCAATTTTCTGATGAGCGCCGGTGCCCTTGGCGCCACCAAAGCTCTCGCCGCCGCCAAGCCCGCCACGGGCCGCGTAGTCGGTGCCAATGATCGCATCAATGTAGCCGTGATCGGCACGGGCGGGCGTGGCTTTTATGTCGCACGCGAGTTTGACAAAGCCGGCAAGGACGCATCGAACGCCCAGATTGTGGCAGTGTGCGACGTGTATCAGAAGCGCGTGAACCGGGGCAAGGAACAGTTCAAGTGCGATGGCACTTTGGACTATCGCGAGATCCTGAACCGCAGCGATGTGGATGCGGTGATTGTCGCGACCCCCGACCACTGGCACGCGACGATCGCGCTGGAAGCAATGGACAAGGGCAAGGACGTTTATCTCGAGAAGCCGATGTGCCATACGGTGGACGAGGCGCGGCGTTTGACGGAGACGGTACGCGAGACGAAGCGCGTTTTACAGGTGGGATCGCAGACGACTTCAGGGGACCAGTGGGCGCAGGCCCGCAAGATCATCGCCGACGGGATGCTGGGCAAGATCATCATGTCCCAGGGCAGCTACCACCGCAATTCGATCGAGGGCGAATGGAACTGGCCGATCGACAGTGAGGCCGGTCCCGATGGCAAGGGAGAGAACTACATCGACTGGAAGACCTGGCTTGGGCCGGCGCAGAAACGCGACTGGTCGAAGGACATGGGCCAGGACCGCTTCTTCCGCTTCCGCAAGTATTGGGATTACTCGGGCGGCATTGCCACCGATCTTTACTATCACGTTGTGGCACCGATGAATATTTGCTGGGGCGAGCCGCAATTCCCGCGCAAGGTAGTTGCGGGGGGCGGTATTTACTCGTTCGACAAACTGCCGGAAGATCAGAACAAGCCGGACCGGGAAGTGCCGGATACGTTCAGCCTGATTGGTGATTACCCGAAGGGCCACTCGCTGGTGTTGAGCGCCTCAATGGCCAACTCGCAGCACATCCCTGGTTTGATCCGCGGACATGGCGCAACGCTGACGATGGTGGAGCATGGCCGCTTTGAAGGCTTTTCGCCTTATCTGACGCTGAAGGCCGAAAAGGGCCGGGGCGGCAAGTGGATTGTGCCGGAGCTGGAAGCGAAGTTTGAGGGCAAGGACGAGATACGGATCCCGGTGAAGGAGAACAACACGATGCAGGCGCACGTGGGGAACTTCCTGAGCTGCATGCGGACGCGTCAGAAGCCGCAACTCGACGTCGAGACGGGCGCGCGTGCGCAGGTGCTGATTACGATGGCGGTACAGAGCTTCCGTCAAGGCAAGGTGATGTACTTTGACGAGAAGACCTGGAAGATTGGCGACACGCCGCCTAAGGGTTAGTAGTTTTCGATGGAGAGAGAATCCCCGCCGGCGCTTGTCGGCGGGGATTTTGTTTGTGTAGGCTGGACTATGCCGCCGCGCCCCGCCGACTCGCCTCAGCGACTTCATTGAGAAGGCCGGTTGCTACATCGTAAATGTAGCCGTATATGGGGATCGAACGCGGGACGAGGGGATGCTGGCGGATGCGCTCGACGTCGTCGAGCACACTCTGTGCCTGATCCTTGATTGGGAGCCACTCAATATAGCTTCCGGCCCGCGAGCCCGGCCCGCCGCCAATGTCCTCGAAGCCATTGGCCGTGAGGGCGGCAGTCTCGAGGCTATTGGCCAACAGCCCACGCATCACTTCGTTTGTAAAGAATTCCATACCGCAGTTGGTGTGGTGAATCACGAACCACTCCCGCGTACCCAGCAGTTTGTAAGAGATAACGAGGGAACGGATTGCGTCGTCAGTGGCGCGACCGCCCGCGTTGCGGATGACGTGTGCATCGCCCTCGGACAAACCGGCGAACTTGGCTGGATCGAGCCTTGCGTCCATGCAGGTGAGTACGGCAAAGCGGCGTGCGGGCGGCATCGCCAGCTTGCCCTTCTCTCCAAATTGAGCAGCGTATTGCCGGTTGGCCTCAAGGACTTCCTGTTCTCTCGTCGGCATAATATTTTCTCCCTGATACGAGGATAGGCGATTCCCGGTTGGCCTCTAAATTTTGAGGAAAAGGTTTCGCCTGTAGAGGACCAGGGCCAGTAAATAGTGCAGCAGGACGTAGGCTATCGCGAAGAGTAAACTTGCGTTGACCGGTGAAGCCAAAGGGGCGAAAAGAGTTTGATATATGGCCGATTTGTAGTGGGTGATTTCCAGTAGGACGATCAGGAATTCGCTGGCGAGATAGATCGCGATGGCGTTCATGCCCATCACGATCGCAGGACGGAATGGGGCAACAATCTTGCGTGCGTCGATCAGCCAGAGCATTGCGCCGAAAATCATGAAGTCGATGCCACCCATGAAGAGGGTGAAGGAGGAAGTCCAGAGCTTTTTGTTGATGGGTAGCCAAGTGTTCATCAGCAGTCCGGAGGCAACGAGGCCGGCACCGATGAGGATGAGACGCCGGGTGCGCTCATTGATATGCCAGTTGGTCCTCAGGATGTGCCCGGCGATCACTCCCAGCAGGCAGGTGGCAACAGAAGGAAGGGTCGAGACAATGCCTTCGGGATCCCAGGTCCCGGTGCTGCCGTAGTTGTGCCTGCCGAGGATGATTCTGTCGATGTAGTGCGCGAAGTTGCCTTCAACCGAGAGGTCGCCCGCCGCAAAGCCGGGTGCGGGGATGAAAGCCATGATGGCCCAATAGCTCGACAGCAAGGCAATGATAGAAATGATTTGCCCGCGAATGCCGGTGTGGAGAAAGAGCAGCGAAGTGATGGCGTAGCAGATGGCGATGCGCTGCAGCACGCCAAGAATGCGAAAGGTGTCGAAGGGGAAAGTGGGGAAGGCGTAGAGGAAAAGGCCGAGCGTGAAGAGGATGACGGCGCGTCGGAAAATGTCGTTGTAGAGGGTACGCCGGGGGATGTTTTGTTCGAGCTTTCGTCCCAGTGCAAGGGTGATGGCGACACCTACGATCCAGACGAAGGAGGGGAAGACGGCGTCCGTGATTGTCCAGCCATTCCATTCGGCGTGACTGAGGGGAGCGTAGACATTTTTCGGATCGCCGGGGGTGTTCACGAGAACCATGAGTGCGATGGTGAGGCCACGGAAGGCGTCGAGTGCGAGGAGGCGAGTAGAGAGCATGAACTAGTGGTCTATATTTAGCACGATGGCATTGAGATTCACGACGCACCCCCCCTTGCGTCCGGCAACAACGCTGTATATGCTAGACGACGCCCCCTAGGGCCTTGTTGAGATTTCCCGCACGTGAGGTACAGATTTGACATCGATTGATGTTCCGTTAAAGAACAATCGTTTTGGCCAGACTTCCCGCCGCGACAACTGGTGGCTTACGCCACTAGCCGTGTGCTTTGGCCTGAGCACCTTTATCGTGTACTCCACCTGGGCTGCGTTCCAGGGAGAACACTACCGCTTCGGTGCTTATCTATCTCCCTTTTACTCGCCGGAACTGCTCGGCTCCGACCAGGCGCTGTTTGGCCCCAAGCCCGCCTGGTGGCCCGGCTGGATGCCCTTCTCCGCAGCCCTGCTGATCCTGTGGGCACCGGGAGGCTTTCGCTTCACCTGTTACTACTACCGGGGTGCTTACTACAAAGCCTTCTGGGCCGATCCGCCCGCTTGCGCCGTCGGCGAGCCGCGTAACTCTTATTGCGGCGAGCAGGCCTTCCCCTTGATCTTCCAGAATATTCACCGCTATTTTTTATACCTGGCCCTCCTCTTCATCCTGCTGCTGGCACACGACGTCTGGCTCGCGATGTGGTTCGCGGATGGCTTCGGGATCGGCATCGGTACGCTGGTGCTGGCCGCCAATACCGTGCTGCTCGCTTCTTACACTTTGGGCTGCCACTCGCTGCGTCACCTCGTCGGCGGGCGCATGGATGTGATCTCAAAATCGCCGTTGCGCAAGAGTGCCTACGACGGCTCTTCGTGCCTGAACCGCCGGCATATGCGCTACGCCTGGCTCAGCCTGTTTTCCGTCGGATTCTCCGACCTTTATGTGAGGCTTTGCTCGATGGGTATCTGGCACGACTGGAGAATTCTTTAGATGAACGAATACCAGACACTCGAACACGACGTTCTCGTGATCGGGGCGGGCGGTGCCGGATTGAGCGCCGCAGTCAAGGCGTCGGCCGCCGGTGCCAAGGTTGGCGTCCTCAGCAAATCTTTGCTCGGCAAGGCCCACACCGTAATGGCCGAAGGCGGTGTCGCAGCCGCGATGGGAAACGTCGATAGCCGCGACAACTGGCGGGTCCATTTTGCAGACACCATGCGCGGCGGCCAGTATCTGAACAATTGGCGCATGGCGCAACTGCATGCGCAGGAGGCCCCGGATCGCGTCCGCGAACTCGAGCAATGGGGCGCTTTATTCGACCGCACCAAAGACGGCGGCATTCTGCAAAGGAACTTCGGCGGACATCGCTATCCCCGGCTGGCCCATGTCGGCGACCGCACAGGACTGGAGATGATCCGCACGCTGCAGGATCACGGCATTCATCAGGGCATCGACTTCCATATGGAAGTTACCGTCCTCACGCTTCTGAAAGACGGCAACCGCATCGCCGGCGTCTTCGGCTACGACCGCGAGCGAGGACGCTTTAAGCTCTTCCGCGCCAAGGCCGTGATTCTGGCGACAGGCGGCATCGGCCGCGCCTACAAGATCACCAGCAACAGTTGGGAGTACACGGGAGACGGCCATTCGCTGGCTTACCATGCCGGTGCGGAACTGCTCGACATGGAGTTCGTCCAGTTTCATCCAACGGGCATGGTGTGGCCTCCCAGCGTTCGCGGCATTCTTGTTACAGAAGGCGTGCGAGGCGAGGGCGGCGTGCTACGCAACAAGGACGGCAAGCGCTTTATGTTCGATGACATCCCGCCTCTTTACAAAAGCTCGACGGCGGACAACGAAGAGGAAGGCTGGCGCTACACACAGGGCGACAAGGAGGCCCGGCGCCCTCCCGAATTGCTCACCCGCGACCACGTCGCCCGCTGCATCCAGCGCGAGGTGCGCGAGGGTCGCGGCAGTCCGCATGGCGGCGTCTTTCTAGATATCGCCTGGATCAAGGAACGCCTTCCCAACGGGGCCGAACACATCAAGCGCAAGTTACCCAGCATGTACCACCAGTTCAAGCAGCTTGGCGACATCGACATCACGAAAGATCCGATGGAAGTGGGGCCGACAACGCACTACATGATGGGCGGCGTAAAGGTGGATGCGGATTCGCAGATGTCCGCGGTGCCTGGGCTTTTTGCGGCTGGAGAATGCACTGCGGGCTTGCATGGAGCCAATCGCCTGGGTGGCAATTCGCTTTCCGATCTGCTCGTCTTCGGCAGCCGCGCCGGCGAATACGCCGCTAACTTCGCCCGAGATCAGGATTTTGGAATTGCCGACAACGCTCAGATCGAGGCAGCCGCGCTTGCCGCGCTCGCGCCTTTCGAGCGTAGCGGCGGGGAAAGCCCCTATGCCGTCCAATACGACTTGCAGGACATGATGCAGGAGAAGGTCGGAATCGTCCGTGTCGAAGAAGAAATGCTTCGCGCCCTCGATGCGATCGCCCAGTTGCGCGAACGCTCGGACAACGTTTTCGTTCCCGGCAACCGCGACTATAACAATGGCTGGCACACGGCGATGGACCTGCCTAGTCTGTTGACTGTCTCGGAGCTGGTTACGCTTGCGGCGGTGGAACGCAAGGAGAGCCGGGGTGCCCACTTCCGTGACGACTTTCCGGATAAGAGCGCGGAGTTCGGGAGCTTCAACATCGTGCTGCATAAGGGAGCGGACGGACGCCCGGTGCTGACGAGAGTGCCAGGCATCGAGATGCCCGCCGAGTTGAAGCAAATCATTGAGGAGATGAAATAGCAATGGCCACGGCAACACTGCGAATCTGGCGCGGCGAGCGAGGTACGGGCCGCTTTGAGGATTTTAATACGGAGGTTTCCGAAGGGATGGTTGTGCTCGACGCGGTGCATCACATCCAGGCCGGACAAGCGAACGACCTTTCTGTGCGCTGGAACTGCAAGGCCGGAAAATGCGGCTCCTGTTCCGCCGAAATCAACGGCAAGCCGAGGCTGATGTGTATGACGCGCCTGAACACTTTGCCGCTCGAACACGCGATCACAGTCGAGCCGATGAAGACCTTTCCGCATATCAAGGATCTGGTCACGGATGTGTCCTGGAACTACAAGGTAAAACTCGGCATCCGCAAATTCATTCCCGCGAAGAATGAGACGTGGAAGGCGCAACAGGACGATGTCGACCGTCCGCAGGAATTCCGCAAATGCATCGAGTGTTTTCTTTGCCAGGACGTCTGCCACGTACTGCGGGAGCACGGGCTGAAAGACGAGTTCATCGGTCCCCGGTACTTTGTCTATACCGCTGCGCTCGAGATGAATCCCTTCGACAGCGGAGACCGCCTCGCCGACCTCAAGTCCAGGCAGGGGATAGGATATTGCAACATCACAAAATGCTGCACGGAAGTTTGCCCCGAAGAAATCAAAATCACCGACAATGCAATTATTCCTCTCAAGGAACGCGTTGTCGATGAGTATTACGACCCGCTGAAACGGCTGTTCAAAATGTTTCGATAGCCTGCCGCGGAATCTTTAAGGAGGGTTTTATGTTTGAGCTGAAACCAATCGCCCGGGAGTCGATTCCAGAGGCGCTAGCCAAGACCGAGCGCTATCGGCTGCTGAACGAATCCTGGCTCGCGGAGAGCATCTGCCTGGATATTCTGCGCATCGAAGCAGATAACCAGCACGCACTTGTCATGCTGCTCCTGTCCCGCACGGACCAGTTTTCGCAAGGTGTGAGGCCGAGTTCGGCGCGTGAAGTTCTGACACTGTTGCAAGATCCGTATGATCGGGCTTATTATTCCGGGCTCATCTGCGAGCGGGAGGCATCGGCTACCATGCGGCGGGGTTCGCCCTTCGCCGGTTATGAAGCCTACGAATCCTTGCGCGAAGCGATGAACTGGTATGAAAAGGCGGAGGCAATGCGCCCCCCCGGTCACGACGATGCGATACTTCGCTGGAACACTTGCGCCCGAATGCTGATGCGCGATCCGTCTCTGCGCTGTCGGCCCACCGAGGAGATGGAAGTGTTGCTCGACGATTAGTGCCGAAGCAGGAAAGATAAGATAGGCGATCAGCTCGTGCCCCACATACAACTTCACTGGATCGACTACGCGATCCTCCTCAGCTACTTTGCCTTCGTGCTCGGCATTGGTTTTCAGTTGCGCCGCAATATGCGATCGGCGGAGGATTATCTGATGTCTGGAAGATCCATTCCCGCCTGGATTGCGGGCTTGGCGTTTCTCTCGGCGAATCTTGGCGCGCAAGAGGTGATGGGCATGGCCGCGTCCGGTGCCAAGTATGGAATTGCGACCAGCCACTTCTACTGGGTTGGAGCGGTGCCGGCGATGGTTTTTGTGGGCGTGTTCATGATGCCCTTTTACTATGGGTCGCGGGCTCGTTCCGTCCCCGAGTATCTGAAGCTGCGCTTTGACGAAAAAACCCGCGGCTTCAATGCAATCACCTTCGCCCTGATGACGGTGATGTCTTCAGGAATTTCGTTGTATGCAATGGGGCTGCTGCTGGCGTCGTTGCTCGGCTGGAACTTCGATGCGTCGATTGCGGTGGCCGCCGTTGTGGTGCTGGTTTACATTTTTCTAGGTGGATTGACTTCCGCTATCTACAACGAAGTTTTGCAGTTCTTTCTGATCTGTGCGGGTTTCTTTCCGCTGGTTGTGATTGGCCTGAACAATGTGGGCGGGTGGTCTGGGCTTGTCTCGCAGCTTGAGCGGGTGGCGGTGCAGAAGGGTTATGTGGCGGGCGCTTACACGCAGGCCTGGAGCCAGATGTCGAGTCCGTCCGCTAACCCGATGGGCATTGAATGGTTTGGCATGTCGATGGGGCTGGGCTTCGTTTTGAGCTTTGGCTATTGGTGTACGGACTTTCTCGTGGTGCAGCGCGCGATGGCGGCGGACTCGATGATGGCAGCCCGGAAGACTCCGTTGATTGCGGCCGTACCCAAGATGTTTTTTCCATTTCTTGTCATCTTGCCGGGGATGATCGCGCTGGCAATCTCGGCGCAAGCTAATGGGGCGTTTCAATATCCCGTGAAGCCGGATGGCAGCCTGAATTACGACATGACGATTCCGCTGATGCTACAGACCTTTTTCCCCTCCGGCATGCTTGGTCTGGGCCTGACTGCACTGATGGCGAGCTTCATGTCGGGGATGGCAGGCAATGTTACGGCCTTCAACACGGTGTGGACCTACGACATCTATCAGTCATATATACGGCCGAACCAGACGGATGGCCATTACTTGAGGGTAGGCCGGATGGCCACCGTATTCGGCATTGGCGCTTCGTGGGCGGCGGCTTATGTCGCGATGAAATTCAACAACATCATGGACTTGCTGCAGCTCGTTTTCGCATTTGTGAATGCGCCGCTATTTGCAACATTTTTGCTGGGAATGTTTTGGGCTCGCGCCACCGCGAATGGAGCGTTTTACGGCTTGCTGTCCGGCACGATTGCGGCGGCAGTTCATCATGGACTCTCGTTGCCGATGGGTTCGCAAGCGGGACTGAAGGGTGGATGGATGGGGGCCCAAACGATTTACCCGAGCGAAATGGCACAAAATTTCTGGACTGCCATCTGGGCATGGAGCACCTGTTTTGCCGTTACCATCGCGATTAGCCTGGTCACACAGGCCAAGTCTCCGAGTGAGCTGAAGAATCTTGTTTATGCTTATACGGAGATGCCCAAGGACCCGGAGGGCATGCGCTGGTATCAAAAGCCGGCGGCGCTGGGCGCGTTGATTTTGCTGGCGGTTGGATTGCTCAACATACTGTTCTGGTAACAACTCATGGACCTCAGACTTATCATCGGCCGCCTCTTTCTCGTCATCGGATCTTTGCTCATCATGGCTGCGTATCTCGCACCGGCCAGCATCCGATCAGAGCTATTTGGAACGAACGTCAATCTGGCGTGGGGAATTGTGTTGCTGGTGTGCGGTGGGGTCTTCAGTTTCAGCGCCCGCAAGTCATCATAGAGACGTGACACTTCGATTTCGAGCTCCCGGCCGCGTCAACCTGATCGGCGAACATACCGACTATAACGACGGATACGTATTGCCTGCGGCGATTGGCTTCGACACGGTCGCCACCGTTTCTCCCGCCGCGAAATTGGAGCTTGTGTCGATGAACGAGGCTCCCGCTGGATGGGAGCGCTATGTGGTCGGGGTTGTCGAGCAGTTGCAAAAACGAGGCATCGCGATTCCTCCGGTGCGCCTGGAATTCGACAGTACGGTACCGATAGGAGCGGGTCTCTCAAGCTCGGCCGCACTGGAGGTCTCGGCGGCACTGGCACTGCTTGGAGCGGCAAACAGGGTGTTGTCAAAACTTGAGATTGCGCAGCTTTGCCAGCAGGCGGAAGTCGAAACAGTTGGTTTGGCCTGCGGCATCATGGACCAGTTCATTGCGCTGCATGGGGAGGCGAATTGCGCGGTGCTGCTCGATTGCCGGACGCTGGTTTCGAGGCCGGTGAGGATCGCTGGGGACATCGTGCTGGTGATTGCCGATACCGGGGTGAAGC
>JBKJSR010000112.1:0-3142 GCA_046594355.1 Bryobacter sp. | reverse complement strand
GCGCATGTACATCGCATCGAGGCGATGCCTGGGGTGCTCAACGACTGGACCTTGCCCGGCGAAGACCCCGTCTCCGCTGCCTACGATGTAGCACGAACCATCTGTCGGCGGGCGGAGCGGCTGATGGTGGGTCTGAAAGAAGCGGGCGACGACTTTCAGCCAAACGTGATCCGCTACCTAAACCGCCTCTCCGATCTGCTCTGGCTATTTGGGCGCCAGATCGAGAAGGAAGAAGGCAAAGACGCGACCTTGCGCAGTGCCGATCAAGCCGGCCCCCGGTGGTCTCGCGCCTGGTGACCCCAAGGCCTTTCCAACTCGAGGCAAGCGGCGATTGGCTGGTCGCCAGTTTCGCAGAACCTTGCGCCATATTGAGCTGGGCGATTGTGAATGGAGGCTGGCAACAGACGACCAATGTTGCCTGGCTCTATCTCAAGCCCAACGAGCTGGCTGGTGTTGCCGATCCAGCCGAGTGGTTGCGAGCCAGAATGCACTCGCGCGCATTGGCCGGAGCGGTAGGGCTGATGACCAGCCGCCGCTTGCACGCCTATGTCGAGGCCGAAGCGAGCGAAGAAGATTGCAAGGCCTGGGCGGTGGCAACGGTCGGCTTGAGTAATGCGCTTCGTGCGGGAGACCCCAGCGGGCTGGCCGCGCCTGCCGGAACAGTCAACCTACTCGTCCATGTCTCAAAACCAGTAAGCACGGAGTGCGCTCTGGAACTGCTCTGTCTCGTGAGCGAAGCCAAGGCACTTGCGGCGCTCGAAAGTGGCGTGCCAAGTCGGCGGAGCGGCCTTGCGGCAACAGGCACTGGTACCGACTATCTGGCTCTGGCTTGGCCCCTCGGCGGCGAGCGCGAAATCTATGGCGGAAAGCACACCGCGCTGGGCGCTGCCGCTGGGCGTGCAAGCCATTTGGCGATCCGCAACGCGATCCGGCAGTGGGTAGAGGAGCAACATGCCTGACCCAATCTGGCCAACCACAGCCTTCCGCCCCCTCCTACACCGGCGGGGCGTCCGCGTGGGCGCTTCCTCTGAGCGTGCAACGCGTTGGGCGATAAGCGACACGATCCGCCCGTGGGAGGACCAACATGCCTGACCCCATCTTCATCGGCGGCACCGCGTCGCATGTAGGCAAGAGCTGGTTCACCACAGCCTTCTGCCGCCTCCTGCACCGGCGGGGGATCCGCGTGGCACCCTTCAAGGGACAGAACATGTCGAATAACGCGTACCCGAGCATTGAGGGCGGTGAGATTGGCCGCGCCCAAGCCGTACAGGCCGAGGCCTGCCGCCTGCCCGCCATGGCCGACATGAACCCGGTGCTGCTCAAGCCAAACTCCGCCACCGGCTCACAGGTCGTGGTGCAAGGCAAAGTCTGGAATACGATTCCCGCACGCGACTACTACCAACACTCGGACTACCTCTTCGCAAAAGTGCTTGAAAGCTATCATCGCCTCGCAGGGCGTTTTGACCGGATTGTCTGCGAAGGTGCGGGCAGCGTCGCCGAGGTCAATCTGCGCGATCGGGACATCACGAACCTGCGCCTGGCGGAGAAGATAGGCGCGCGCGTTTTGCTGGTCGCGGACATCGAACGCGGCGGGGTGTTCGCTTCTCTTGTCGGCACAATGGACTTGCTGCCGCCCGAACATCGCCACTTGATTCAAGCCTTTGCCATCAACCAGTTTCAGGGCGATTTGCGCCTGTTCGATGAGGGCCGCCGCTTTCTCGAAGAGCGCCTGGGCATTCCCTGTCTCGGAGTCTTCCCTCGCGATCCCGGGATCATGATTCCAGAAGAAGACTCACTCGGTATCCCGAACGGTGGCGACTCGGATCTGGCTGTGATCCGGCTGCCGCGCATCTCCAACTTCACCGACTTTCGCAACCTTGGCCCCGTCGATTGGATCGACTCGCCCAAGGAAAAGCACTACCGTGTCGTCTTCCTGCCGGGAACGAAGAACACGATCGCCGACCTGCAGTGGCTGCGCGAACGCGGCCTCGACAAATGGCTTCTATCGCAGCACCAAAGAGGCACCACAATCGTAGGGATCTGCGGGGGTTTCCAGATGCTCGGAGAGAACATCGAAGACCCGGAAGCACTGGAATCGCCCCAACTGCAAGCTGACGGTCTTGGGATGCTGCCGGTTCGGACTATCCTTAAAGCTCCCAAGACCACCCGCGAGATCGAGGCACGGACGGCGGGAGGACGGCACTTTCAAGCCTATGAGATCCACATGGGGGTGAGCACAGTGGCCCCAGGCACAACGCCCTTCGCCTGGCTCGCCGATGGCCTCCCGGATGGCTGCTGTGGAGAACGGGTATTTGGCACTTACTTGCATGGAGCGTTTGAAGATGCTGGCGTTGTTGCCGAGTTACTCGGTTTGACTATTGACACAAATGACCGCGACCTCATGTACGACAAGCTGGCCGATTGGCTGATTGAGCACTCTTCACCACTAGCACTCGAGAACTTATTGCGATCATGATGCTTCTCTACGCTTTTTCCGCCGATTTGTTACTGGGAGATCCCCGGTGGCTCCCGCATCCTGTAAGTGCGATTGCGGCATGGGCGAAGCTGCTGGAACGAAGCGCGTTACGAAGCAGATTGGGCGGATGCGCCGGATGGCTGGGAGTAATGGTCTTAACCTGTGGAGTGGTCTGGGGAACCTGCGCCGTTCTACCCGCGCCCTGGATTCAGGTCTACTGGATCTACTCTTTTCTTGCGGTGCGCAGTCTCGACGACCACGCGATGGCCGTGATCCGCGCGCTGCAGTCTGGCGATCTGTCTGCGTCGCGGCAGGCCGTTTCGAGGATCGTCGGACGGGACACGGCAAATCTGAACGAGCGGGAGATTGCCCGCGCTGTCATCGAAACGGTAGCCGAGAATCTGAACGACGGCGTAGTCGCACCCTTGTTCTGGCTGGGTGTCGCCGGGCCAGTGGGCATGGCTGGGTACAAAGCAGTGAATACGCTCGATAGCATGTTCGGCTATCAAAACGAGAAGTATCGCGAGTTTGGCTGGTGCCCGGCGCGAATGGACGACGTGGCAAGCTGGATTCCGGCGCGTCTCACGGCGGCCCTCATCTGGCTGGTCGCCGCCATCGCCCCGCGGATGTCGGCAAGGGATAGCATTGCGGTGACGATGAGGGATG
>JBKJSR010000773.1:0-3138 GCA_046594355.1 Bryobacter sp. | reverse complement strand
GATCACAGTACCCACCGCGTGCTCAGCGCCTGCCCGCAACGCCAGGCTGTGACCCGGAAATCGATCGCCTCGCAACGACCCGCTGATTGTATATGCTTAGAATCTCAAAGGAGCTTTCATTGCCCCAAACACGACGTAACCTCACACTACTCTTGCCCGCCTTAATGGCTGCGCAGGCATCTGCACAACCCGGCCAACTCCCCTCGAAGACCTGGCGTTTTGAGGATTTGACGGTTCGGCCCAATGGCAAGAACCGCTCGCGCCCGGTCCTGAATGGCAGGACGGTAAAGAGCTTTCCGATTGAAATGCACCAGACCGAATTAGCCCCCGGGGAGATGCCGCATCCGGCGCACCACCATGAGCATGTGGAAATCCTGCTCATGCGGGAAGGAAGCATTGAGGTGACAATGGGGAGCAAGGTGACTGTGCTCGGGCCAGGCTCCGTGGTTTACGTCGCGCCCAACGAGGAACATGGGTGGAAGAATGTTGGGACAACGCCAGCGCACTACTTCGTCTTTGCCCTCGGGAGAGAAGCGTAGATTCGAGATCCGCGTTCCAACCGCGTGCTCAGCGCCTAACCGCAACCCCAGCATGCAATTCGTAATGAACAAGCCGCGCCGCAACCAGCTCATCCCCCTTCGCAATCGCCTGCTTCACAATCCCCGCGCCACGAACCACATGAATCGCTCCATCGATCACCGTGATCTCAAGCGAGTCGGCCTCCGGCTCACTCGACCCCTCAAAATGCAACCGCAACGGCGACAGCAAACAAGAAGCCACAGGCGGCGGCACCCTCACCGCATCATGCATGATCCTTCCCAGCTCCTTCGGCGCAAACGTGCTCGAATCAAGGATCAGATTGTAATTCCGCCAGTCCTCGCAATCGATTCCGTAATAATGCTGAAAGCGCTCATTCTCGATCGTCTGCCGCTGCGCATTCGCCGCATAGGCGTCCTGCGGCGTAGCGTATGATTCGTCGCTGCGCTGCGCCCGAAACACGCGGTCCCCAGCAATCTCCGTGTCCACAACAAGATGGATTTTGTAAGACTTCGCGATGAAATGCCAGGCCAGCCGCGAATCGACAATCAGCGATTCCGGCGAATTCCGCAGCGCAATCAACTGATCGTCGATCAGTTTGTCGATCGTCTCATCCGTCTTGGCAATCTCGTTGAGCTCAATCACCGACAAGTTACGCTCTTCCGCCATACGGCGCAGGATCGTCCCCGCGGAAATGACTCGCCAGCCCGTGAGCAGAGAGAGCTCGCGGCAAACGCTGGTCTTGCCGCTGCCAATGAGGCCGGAAACGGTAACGATAATGGGGTTGGGGGCGGATGCCATGAGTTTGAGAGAGAAAAGCCTAAGTACGAAGTCTAGCCAAAAGCCAGGCCCCAACGAGTGAAAATAATGCGTCCGGGCTCCAGGCGGCCAGCGCGGGTGGCAACTGTCCAACATTCCCCACCTGTTCAAACACCGAGGATATGGTCCAGTAAGCGATCGCAATCCCGATGCTCACGCCCACTCCCGCCATCGCACCCCGATTGCCCGTCATAAAGGCAAAAGGGATGCTGATCATCGCCATGATGAAGGCAAATAACGGCACTGCAAATTTCTTGTGATAACGCACCTGCAGCCGCGTGGTATCGAGGCCGGATTGCTGCAAGGTCTGGATGTAATTGCCCAACTGATGGAAGTTCATCTGCTTGTCCTGGATCAGTTCTTGCAGAAAATAATCCGGCGTCTCGGTCAGTTCGGGAAACGTGGCCGTCGATTCGAGAAACGGTTCGTAAGCCGTCGTGTGGATCCCCTTATAGTCGCGGCGATATCCGGATTGAAAAACCCAACGCCGCAGATTCGGCTCCCAGCGCGCCCTCTCCGCCGCAATCATCCGATTCATCGAAAACGTATCGCAGTTCAGCTCATAAACGCGCGGACTCACCATCACCTTCTGTACGGGATCGAGAAATTTGTAATAGAAAATGCGGCAGCCTTCGCCAAAGATGAACTTGCGATCCGGCTGCACATAAGTCTGCGGTGCCTTGCCCTTGATCTCGCTGCGCAGTGCGTCCTGCCGGCGGTTCGCCTCAGGTACGTAATAGTAGTCGAAAGCGAAGAGACACGCGCTCAGTAATAGACTGGCCATCAAGATCGAGAGAGACAGCCGGTGCAGGCTTACTCCGCAGGCCTTAAACGCGGTCACTTCGTTCGATTTCGTCAAAATACCAAAAGTCACCAGCACGGCCACCAGCACGCTCACCGGAGTTGTATCGTAGATCAGTTGCGGCGACAGAAAGACAAGATAGGAACTGGTCTTCGAGCTGTTGATGTTATTGCGGATGATATCTCCCAATAACTCAAAGAAAGTAAATATCTCTGTCATCATCACAAAACTGACCAGCAGCAGCGTGAAGTAAAAAATAAAAGTCCGCAGCACATACGCATCCATGATCCGGCTCATCAGCGGAATGCCCGGCACCCGTACAACTTTGTAAAATCCAGACTCGATCGCTTGCGCCGCCGTCCGTGGCGGCGGCGCTTCTTCTTCCTTGCGGCCCCGGATGCGAAACCAGATTTTTTCGATTCTGGCCTGAATCGTACCCACCAGATCGTGGTCCCCGGGATTCTCCAGCCGCGACAGCAACACGGCGCACAGCAGGACGAATATCAGATTCGGACCCCAAGTGGCCAGTTCGGCGCTCATCCCACCGCGCCGCGCTATTTGCTGCAAACTGATCATGCTCATGTAATAGAGAAACGCCAGCAGCACCGTGACGACAAAGGCCGCGCTCTTGCCCGCTTTGCGGCGCGAAACACCAAGCGGCACACCCACCAGCGCCAACAGCAGGCATGCAAAAGGTAAGGCGATCCGCTGGTGAAACTCAATCCTCGCATCCACGCTTTCCGCTCGCGGCGTCTTCTCGATATGGCGCCAAAGCGGCACCGTATCCATTTCGAGAAAGTTGTTCGATCTCCGGTATTCGCCCGGCTCCTTGGCCTGCAACGCGAGATCGCTGCTAGGCGAGTAGGAAGTCGCGTCTTGCGCGGGATTCTTGCCGATCTCGTAAGTACTGCCGTTTTTCATCGCCAGTTGAATGCGGTTGTTCTTCACATCCGAAACCGCCAGCGCCTCTTCGCCCAGCA
>JBKJSR010000764.1:0-3060 GCA_046594355.1 Bryobacter sp. | reverse complement strand
CAAATTCGCCCAGTTAACTCTTCATCCGCCCGTACAGCCCCGCGAGCACCCCGACGGCAGCTTTGGCCGCCGCACGGTCCGGCGCTTCATTCGCATCGTTATACCCGTACCTATCCCCGCCACCAATGGACTGCACCACAATCCCGTCCCGCTGCGGAATCAGCCACGCTATCTGCCCCCGCACTGGAACAATCGATTCATCCTTCCACAGCACCGCGCTCCATCGCCAGTCGCATCGATAATCGTCTTCTGCGCAATCTGGGGCAGCCATGATACTACCTGGACGCAGGGCTTCCAGGCAGGCATCAAGCCCCCCTCAATTCCCCGACCGGATCCCGTGCTTCTTCAACCGGTATCGCAGCGTATCCCTGCTAATCCGCAACAGCCGCGCCGCCTCGCTCTGATTCTCTCCCGCCCGCGTCATCGCCGACACCAGCAACGCCTTCTCCTGATCCTCCAGCCCAGGCAACTCACTCACCTCCACCGCCCTCCCCAATCCTCCCGCCTGCATCAGATAGCCCGGTAAATCCTGCACGTCGATCATCGTCGCCGACCCCATCATCGCCGCATGTCCAATTACATTCTCCAGCTCTCTCACATTCCCCGGCCAGCCATGCCGCGAAAGCACCATCTGCGCCCGGTTCGTCAACCCCAAAAGTTTCTTCTCATACAGCTCCGCATACTTACCGACCAGGTACCTTACCAGCAGCCGCAAATCTCCTTCCCGCTCCCGTAACGCCGGCACTTCCAGCTCCACCATCCCCAGCCGGTAAAATAGATCCTCCCGGAATTCACCCTTCACAATCTTCTCCCGCAACTTCCGGTGCGTAGCCGCGATCACCCTCACATTCACCTTGCGCGTCTGCAGCGATCCCAGCCGCTGCACCTCCTGATTCTGCAACGCCCGCAACAGCTTCGCCTGCGTCCCCAGCGGCATATCCCCGATTTCATCGAGAAATAACACTCCCTCATGCGCATGCTCGAACAGCCCCATCCTGTCCGCTACCGCCCCCGTAAACGCGCCCCTCATGTGTCCAAACAATTCGCTCTCGAACAGCGTCTCCACCACAGCCGAGCAGTTGAGCGCCACAAAGCGGCCCCTCATCGCCGGGCTCAACTGATGCAACGCCTTCGCCACCAACTCCTTGCCGCTTCCGGTTTCCCCTGTCACCAGCATGCTCCGGAAGTGCGGTGCCACCCGCCGTATCTTCGAAAACAATTCCCACATCGCCGGGCTCAATCCCACCATCCCCTCAAACTCCGCACTCGCCATCAGGCTCGCCTCAAGCTCCTCCGACTTCTGCGCCCTGCGGTGCTTCTCGATCAGCACCCCAATCTTCTGCCGCAACACCGCAGGGCTCACGGGCTTGTTGATGTAATCCGCCGCACCCTTCCGTATCGCCTCCACCGCCGATTCCGTCGTGTAGTGCGCCGTCACCAATACAACATCGATCGCCGGGTCAAACTCCATCACCCGCTCCAGCAACTCCATGCCGCTCAATCTGGGCATCATCAAATCCGTCACGACAATCTGCGGATGCTCACTTAAGATCTGATCGAGCGCCAGCTCCGGGTTCTCAAAAGTAGTTACCGCAACCCGCTCTCCGGCTATTGCCTCGGCCATCAACTCGAGACTTGCCGGAGTATCGTCGACCAGCGTCACCGCGATTGGAGTCATGCTCTCCAGCTTACTCACGCTTGAGCTGCCGGTCCACTGCTGCAAGCAATTGGCGCATCGATATGGGCTTCGTGAGGTACTCGCGAAATCCCGCCCTGGTGCCCCTCAAACTATCCCCCTGCATCGCATAAGCCGTTACCGCAATCACCGGAATCTCCCGCAACTCCTCATCCGCCATCACCCGCTCCAGCACCGCGTAACCATCGAGGCTGGGCATTTGTATGTCGAGCAACACCACCTCCGGCTTCTTTAACCGCATCAACTCCAGAGCCGCAACTCCATCGCCGGCTTCCGTCACTTCATGCCCGGCGTGCTCAAGCATCGTGCGCAATAATTCGCGATTGCTTTCCTTATCGTCGACAACCAACACCCGTGCCATCAGTGCGCACCCGCCTTCCGCGATGGCGGAGCCAGTCTCCTCACCAGCGCTACCAGCCTTTCGCGCGCCACAGGTTTGGTTAGAAAAGCCGCCGCTCCCATCTTGAGTGTCAATTCATCGGCCACCACAGACACCACCGCTACTGGAATATCCCGCGTCTCCCGCAATCCCTTCAGCGACCGCAACGCCTCCAGTCCGCTCTCGCCAGGCAGCAAAAGATCGAGCAGGATCAGATCTGGTTGCATCTCCAGAGCCCTCACCAGCGTCTCCCGGATCGAATCCACAAACAACAGTTCATACTCCTCAAACTCAAGATATTCCCGTAACAAATCTCGCGCTGCGGCATCGTCCTCAAGCACCAGCACCACCGGCCGCTCCCGTTTCGGCTTCTCCGCTCCGCTTCCTACCCCTGGTAACGTAAACGTAAAATGGCTGCCCGCTCCCGCATTGCTTTCTACCCAGATACGCCCGCCCATCTGCTCCACCAGCCGCCGACAGATCGCCAGACCCAGGCCCGTCCCTTCCCGCACTCCCTTGGTCGTCGACGATACCTGATAGAAAACGTCGAAGATCGCTTCGTGATGTTCCGCCGGAACTCCAATTCCTGTGTCCTTCACCGTTACTTCGACATTGCGTCCCGACTCCCGCGCCTCGATCGTAATCCTTCCACCATTCGGCGTGAACTTGAGCGCATTGCTCAACAGGTTCAACAGCAACTGATGTGTACGCACCCGGTCCGCCCATGCCTGCATTCCCTGAGCTACTTCTACGGCAAGCTCTAGCCCCCTGCCCTCCGCTTGCGGCCCTATTCTTTCCACCGTTTCCGCGATCATGCTCTCCATATCGACCACTTCTAGATGCAGTTCCAGCCTTCCCGCTTCAATCTTGCTCAAATCCAGAATGTCGTTGATCAGCGTCAGCAAGTGCTGCGAGTCTTTCTGTATGTGCTGCACAAAGCGTTTCTGCTTTTCGTTCAATTGCCCGTCTATGCCTTCGCCCAGCA
>JBKJSR010000718.1:0-5494 GCA_046594355.1 Bryobacter sp. | reverse complement strand
TTTGCCGCTATTCCCCCCTCGGAAGAGAAAAACCCTTCATAATGCAGTCCTTGGAGAAATCCTTCAGGAACGGTGTGTATCCAGCCGCAACAGAATCAACCCGCGCGGCGTGAAACGCAAAATGAGCAATTACTCATTGCGTCCTCGAACGCGGCAGCCTACACAGCGTATCGAACCTCTAATCAGGATCAGAATACCTTAAGTGAACAGTATTTGGGCTAAGGCAACTACCCCGCAGGCATACGACAAATCAGGGGTTTCCAAGCGCCAAGCGTCACTTGGCAAACTACCCAAAGTCTTTATCTTGAGCGAGAACTAGAGATTGAAACTCCAAGAATAATCTGAGTGTTATCAATAACATGCGCTGCTTCTGGGATTTGCCTCTTGACGGAAATCGTGAATCACCCTAAACTCTATATAGATGAAGAATTTATGGCAGGACATCCTTACCGCACTCCTCAAATGGAGTGAAGGGTTGACTGCTTAATTTTTTTTGTTCCTTTTGATTTGATCTCACCCCTTTTTTAGCTCACGCTAGCCCGCCGTTTTGGCGGGCTTCTTCTTGGAGTGGCGTTATTTGATGCCTTCGAGGGCTTTGACACCGGCGGCGGCGATCTGGCCGTCCTGCACCGAAGTGACCCCGCTGACACCGATTGCACCAATCATCTGACCGTCCACAACCAGCGGCAAGCCGCCTTCGACCGGCAGAACATCGGGCAGTTTCAACATCGTGTTGCGTCCGGCGAGTACCGCGTCTTCCAGCAATTTGGTGGGCCGCTTCATGCGAATGGCCGTGCGGGCCTTCATCTGCGAGATGTCGAGCGAACCGATCTGGGTGCCGTCCATTTTTTGCAGGTAAACCAGGTTCGCGCCGTCGTCAACGACGCTGATGACCACGTTCCAGTTGTTCTTGCGGGCTTCGGCTTCGGCAGCGGCGGCGATCTTCTTGGCGGCTTCGAGAGTGAGTGATTTTTTGGTGGCCAACTGCGCGCACATGGGCAGGCAGAGGGCAAAGACGGAGAGAGTCAACAGTAATTTTTGCATCCCCAATACGGTATCAGGTCTGGATCAGGCGAGGATGGGTTTGACAATTTCACCGTGGACATCGGTAAGCCGGAAGTGGCGGCCCTGGAACTTGTAAGTGAGTTTGGTATGGTCCACGCCGAGTAACTTGAGGATGGTGGCGTGGAGGTCGTGGACGTGGACCGGGTCTTTGACGATGTTGTAAGAGAAGTCGTCTGTCTCGCCGTAGCTGGTGCCAGGCTTGATGCCGCCGCCGGCCAGAAACACAGTGAAGCAGCGGGGGTGATGATCGCGACCGTAATCGTCGGAAGTCATCTTGCCCTGGCAATAAACGGTACGTCCGAATTCGCCACCCCAGACGACGAGTGTGTCTTCTAGAAGACCGCGCTCGGAGAGGTCTTCGATGAGGGCTGCGGTGCCCTGATCGGTGTCGCGGCACTGGTTCACGATTTGACCTGGAAGATGGTTGTGCTGATCCCAACCACGGTGGAAGAGTTGGATGAAGCGCACACCACGCTCGGCGAGTCGGCGGGCGAGCAGGCAATTGGCGGCGTAGGAGCCGGGAGTGCGCGCCTCGGGGCCATAGCGGTTGATGGTGGCTTCCGATTCCTTCGACAGATCGGTGAGTTCGGGCACGGAGGATTGCATGCGGAAGGCCATCTCGTATTGCGCCATGCGCGTGGTGATTTCGGGGTCGCCGGCCTGATCGAGCTTGAGCTGGTTGAGGCTGGCGAGGTCGTCGAGATAGCGGCGGCGGGTTGCGGCGCTCACGCCTTCGGGGTTTTGCAGAAAGAGAACCGGGTCGCCGGTGGAGCGGAATTTGACGCCCTGGTATTTGGTGGGTAGAAAGCCGCTGCCCCAGAGGCGATCGTAGAGGGGCTGGTCGGCGATGTTGCCGGTGCCTTGCGAAATCATGACGACAAAGGCGGGCAGATCCTGATTTTCAGTGCCGAGTCCGTAGGAGAGCCAGGAGCCGATGGAGGGGCGTCCGGCGAGTTGGAAGCCGGTCTGGAAAAAGGTAACGGCGGGGTCGTGATTGATGGCCTCGGTGTTCATCGATTTGATGAAGCAGAGCTTGTCGGCGATCTTTGCGACGTGCGGCATGAGGTCGCTGACCCAGGCGCCGGATTGTCCACGCTGCTTGAACTCAAACTGCGAAGGTACAAGCGGGAAGCTGGTCTGGGTAGCGGTCATGCCGGTGAGCCGCTGGCCGCGGCGTATCGAATCTGGAAGCTCAGTGCCGCGCAGTTTTGCGAGAGCGGGCTTGTGGTCGAAGAGTTCGATTTGCGAGGGCGCGCCACTTTGGAAGAGATAGATGACGCGCTTCGCTTTGGGGGCGAAATGGGTTTGCGCATCGGCAAGACTGGCCATGGCGGCGGTGGCGAGAAAGTTGCGGCGTTTCATTCTCTCGTGATCCCTTCGTCGAGGTTGAGGAGCATGCTGGCGACAAGTGTGTGGGCGGCTAGCACGGCCGGATCGTGCTTGGGGTCTCGTGTGGAGTCGCCATGGGCGAGTAAGTTGCGGGCTGCGGTGGGATTGCTGTTGTAAGTGGCGAGGTGTTGCTGGTAGGCCGTGTTGAGGATTGCGAGTTCTTTGGTGCTGGGCAGGCGGCTCGTGATCAGGCGGAAGCCGAAGCTGATGCCTTCTTTGGACTGGAGCATTCGCTCGGCGAGCTTGCGTGAAGCCTCAAGAAAGGTGACGTCGTTCATGAGGTTGAGCGCTTGCAGGGGAGTGTTGGTGCGGGATTCGCGGACGATGCAGGTCTCGCGGCCGGCGGCGTCGAAGTTGGCCATCGCGGGTGGGGGTGAAGTGCGTTTCCAGAAAGTGTAGAGGCTGCGGCGGTAAAGACCTTCGCCCTTGTCGATCTGATAGTCCGTGCCACCGGAAAGCTCTTTCCAGAGGCCGGCGGGCTGGTAGGGCTTGACGGAAGGGCCGCCCTGTTTTTCGACGAGCAGGCCAGAGACGAAGAGGGCTTGATCGCGCACCTGGCCCGCGTCCAGGCGGAGCCGGGGACCACGGGCGAGGAGACGATTCTCGGGGTCTCTCGCGAGGAGTTCCGGTGTGAGTTGAGAGCTTTGGCGATAGGTGTCGGACAAGACGATGGTCTTGATCAGGTGCTTGACATTCCAGCCGCTATCCATGAATTCGACGGCGAGCCAGTCGAGGAGTTCGGGGTGCGACGGCCATTCGCCCTGCGCACCGAAATCTTCGGATGTTTTGACAATGCCAGCGCCGAAGAGGGATTGCCAGAAGCGGTTGACGGTAACTCGGGCGGTAAGGGGATTGCTGCGGTCGATGAGCCATCGGGCGAGTCCGAGACGGTTGTTGGGCGAGCCGGTGGGGAGCTTGCCAAGTATTGAGGGGACGCCGGGTGCGACCGTTTCGCCGAGCAGGTCGTAGGCACCACGGATGAGGATGTGGGCGTCGAGGGGTTGCGGCATTTCCTGCATCACCATGACGGTGGGGATCTCATCGAGATAGGCGTCGCGCTCGCGGCGCAGGCGGGTGAGTTCCGCCCAGGCGGTGCTGTCTTTAGTTTCTAGAAATTGGCGGCGTCTGGCTTCTGCACCCGTGGCAGTGCCAGCGAGAAACGCGACTTCGAGCGGGGGCAGGGAACGGCCATAGATGCGCGGATCCGCGACCCCCGTGCCGCCGATTTTAAGCGGTTCTTTGACGATGAAATCCTGGTTCAATTCGTCGACGAGAATGCGCACTTTTTCGGGCTTGCCGTCGATGTAGAGGACGAGGCCGGAAGCGAGTTTTGAGCCATCGTAGGTGAAGGCAACGTGGTGGGGTTGGCCTGGAACGAGTGTGCGTTCTGTCTCAACACGGATCGCGTCGTCGAGCCAGCGCTGCACGAGGTTGACCTGCAGATGGCCTTTCCTGAGGAGGAGGCTGAAGCCCATGGGATCGTCGGTGTCGACGGTCTTCGCGATGATGGTGGCATCGGGGGACTTGGGCGTGAACTGCGCGGCGACGGTGAAGCGATCTGTGTAGCTGGGGGCGGCCTTGTCGAGGGGGATGAGGTCGAGGGTAGGCTTCCAGTTGAGGGGCTCTCGAGCTTCGCCAGGTTTGAGTTTTGCTTCGGCCTTGTGGATGGCTGCTTCGCGGGCTTGCAACTGCGACTGTTGCTCTGTTGTGGGCGCGTGAATGAAGGGCGGAGTATTGCCGTACTTGAAGTAACGGCCGCGCTCGCCGATGTTGTGGAAGTAGGCGAAAAACTGGTAGAAATCTTTTTGCGAGAAGGGGTCGTACTTGTGGTTGTGGCAGCGGGCACAGCCGACTGTGGAGCCGAGGAAAACGGTGGACATGGTTTCCACGCGGTCTGCGGCGTATTCGGCGAGATATTCCGCGGCGATAATGCCGCCTTCGCCGTTGCCACGGTGGTTGCGCTGAAAGCCGGTGGCGATGCGTTGCGAGAGCGTGGCGTTGGGCAAGAGGTCGCCGGCCATCTGTTCGAGGATGAACTGGTCGAAGGGCATGTTGCGTGCGAAGGCGTCGATCACCCAGTCGCGCCAGCGCCACATGACGCGTTCGCCATCGGTCTGGTAGCCGTTGGTGTCGGCATAACGGGAGGCATCGAGCCAGCGGGCGGTCATGCGTTCGGCGAAGCGGGGGGAGGCGAGGAGGCGGTCGACGGTGGCCTCGTAGGAAGCGTTGCTGTCGAGTTCAGCGGGAGTTGGTGGGAGGCCGGTGAGGTCGAGGCTGAGGCGGCGGAGCAGTGTTTCTTTTTGCGCTGGTGGAGATGGCTTGAGTCCAAGAGTTGCGAGCTTGGCTTTGACGAAGTGGTCGATGCCTCTGCCTGCTTCGCGCACGGGGGCGAGATAGGCCCAGTGCGTTTGCCAGGGCGCGCCGGCCTCAGCCCAACTGCGCAGGGTTGCGATTTCGCTGGTGCTGAGAGGGTTGCCGATGTGGGCAGGTGGCATGCGTCGCGCCTTGTTGTCGGTTGCGATGCGATCGGCGATGAGGCTGCGGGCCGCTTGCGCCGAAGCCTCCTGATCCAGACGAAGGCGGATGCCCTTGACGGCGGCGTCGGTGCCGTGGCAACTCCAGCATTTGTCCGAGAGGATCGGGCGCACGTTGCGGTTGAATTCAACGGTTTGCGCGCGTAGCGCTGCGGTAAGGAAACAGAGAAAGACGAGCCTCATGTTGTCGAACACGAGTATTTCACATGCGGGGAGGAGTGCGGTGCAGTCAAGGCGCGCACTTTTGCACGAGCGCGTTTTGCTGTGGCACCAGCATGGCATCCATGGCAAATGCAGTTGGAACTGCAAGCGAGATCATGAGCAACCCGGCGGCGAGCAAATTCAATTACTTTTTTGCCGCCGGCGGGGCCTGTGCCTCCACCGACACATCTGAAAATAGGACGGTATCCTTCGCCTCCGCCTGATGCGAGCAGACGGCGAGGCCGACTAACAGCGGGTTCCGAAAAGTAACTTCGGTGTGCGCGATTTCCTTCAGCTCGGCACCG
>JBKJSR010000512.1:0-5876 GCA_046594355.1 Bryobacter sp. | reverse complement strand
GTTCTCCGTCTGCACCTGCACGCCGGAAGCAATCACTTCAACGGATTGCTGTGTCGTGCCGACTTCCAGCGTGATGTCGATGCGCGCTGCGCCCGAAGCGTTTACAGTAATGTCCTTGGCGACTGCACTTTTGAATCCCTGCTTTTCGACCCGGATCGTGTAAGTGCCGACATCTAGCGACGGAAAGGTGTAATCGCCGGAAGAGGATGACACCGATTTGCTGATTGTGTTGGTTTCGTTGCGGGTTGCGGTGATGGCCGCGTCGGGAATGATTGCCCCACTCGCATCCTTTACCGAACCGGTGATCAGACCTCGATCCTGCTGCGCGCTTAACAACGCGGCACAGAATCCGGCTAGTAGAATTAGTCGTGACTTCATGTACTCTCCTTAAAGCAAATACTGCAAGGAATCTATCACAAGTGGACTTGTGCCACTGCCAGGCCACACTAGTCGAAGCCCGATTTCCGATTTATCAATTCGTAACGCTTTGCAGCGCAACAAATCAGCGCACGCCCAGGTTAGTTCAGCTGTACAAAAAATCGTAATTGCCTTACCCTCGCGGCTGGAATCTTCGGATTCCTGGCGCTAACGTTTTTTTGCCGATGCCGGCAGTTCGGTACATGCCATCCAGGGTTTTACAGCGGACAGCCTGAAGCGGCATCACCACGCTTCGCGGAAAGTCTGCGCATTCAATCACCGCAAACCCGATCATCAATCCCGAGGACGCAATCACTTTTACAGTCGACAATCTCGAAGGCTCAACTTACAACTTTGTAATTGGATCCGCAAACCACATCCGGACAATTCGAACCGATGGCGGTGAACTAGTCGGTGCCACCCTCAAACTAGCCCTTCGGCCACTCAATCGCCCGGTGCAACTTCAGCATATTCGTACTCCCCGGTTCCCCAATCGGCTGCCCGCTCACAAACACGATCTGATCGTTCGGCCTGATATAACCCAGGCGCTGTAACTCCTGATCCATCTGGATCAGCATCTCGTCCGTCGATCCCACGTTCGGCACCACAATCGGAGTCACTCCATAAATCATCGAAAGCTGCCGCGCCGATTCCTCAAACGGAGTAAACGCATAAATCGGCACCGGCGGCCGGAAGCGGCTGATCAATCGCGCCGTACTGCCGCTCGCCGTAAACACCACAATCGCCGCCACACCAAGATACCGGCCCGCCCGGTATGCGGAATCCGCAATGATCTCCGCATGAGTCGGGCTCGCGAGTGCCGGCAATTCCTGAAAACCCCGGTAACGCAAATTCATTTCGGTCTCAGCCGCAATCCTGTCCATCACGCTCGCCGCTTCCACCGCGTACTTGCCCGTTGCCGTCTCCGCCGACAGCATCACCGCATCGGTGCCATCGTAAATCGCATTCGCAATGTCGCTCACTTCGGCCCGCGTCGGATAAGCGTTCTCGATCATGCTCTCCAGCATCTGCGTCGCCGTAATCACAAACTTACCCATACTCCGCGCCCGCTGGATGATCGTCTTCTGAATCGCCGGCACCTTCTCGATCGCCATCTCGACACCCAGATCCCCGCGCGCCACCATCACCCCATCGCTCTCGGCCAGAATCGCGTTCAGGTTCTCCACCGCCTCTGGCTTCTCGATCTTCGAGATCACCTGAATCTTGCTCTCGTGTTCTTCGAGAGAATGCTTCAGCCGCAATACATCGCCCGGCTGTCTCACAAAGCTCAACGCCACGAAGTCCACCTTCTGCTCGAGCCCCATCTGCAGATCCGTCTTGTCCTTGCGTGTCATCGATGGCGTACTCACCGCCACCCCAGGCAGGTTGATCCCCTTCCGGTCGCTCACTCTCCCCCCAATCAACACCTCGCACCGCGCCGCAATTCCATCCGTCGAAATCACCCGCAGCTTCACGCTGCCGTCCGCGATCAATACAAAATTCCCCGGCTTAACATCGCGCGCAAACTCGGGGTAACTGGTCGACGCAATCTTCTCGTTGCCCATCACCTGCTCGGTCGTCAGCGTGAAGATGCTGCCATTCGTCAGCAGGCATCCCCCGTTCTCAAACTCTCCCAGCCGGATCTTCGGTCCCTGCAAGTCCAGCAGCAAACCAACGTAAATCCCCATTTCCTTCGCGATTTCCCGCGCCGTTTGGATCCGCCTGACGTGGTCTTCCTTCTGTCCGTGGCTTGCATTCAAGCGAAAGATATCGACTCCCGCTTCGAGAAGTTTCCGGATCTGCTCTGGCGAGTCGCTGGCAGGACCCAGTGTGGCTACAATTTTTGTGCTTGGCATTCAGTTTTTTGAGATTCAATCGAAAGCGGCGGACAGGGCCTTACAATAACCATTATGCCCATCTACCAGGCAATCGTCCTCGCGATTGTCCAAGGATTCACCGAGTTTTTGCCCGTCAGTAGTTCCGCTCATCTCTTTCTCGTTCCCTGGCTTTTAGGCTGGCCGGATCAGGGCCTCGATTTCGACATCGCTCTTCATATCGGTACTTTAGCCGCAGTCCTGATTTACTTTTTCAAAGACTGGCTCCAGATTTCCGCCCAGGCTTTCGGCCTCAACTACGGCGATGATTCTGAACTCAAACAATCCCCCCGCCTCCTCTGGTACCTCGCCCTCGCCTCCATCCCGGCGGGCCTCTTTGGTTTCAAGTTCAAGGACGATATCGAGACCACCCTCCGCAGCCCCTTCGTCATGGGCACCATGTTGATCCTGATCGGGATCCTCCTCTGGTTCGCCGAACGCTACAGCAGGCGCACCAGACACATCGGCGAACTCACTCTCGCCGATACCCTTCTTATAGGCACCTCCCAGGCTCTCGCCCTGATCCCCGGCACCTCGCGTAGCGGCATCACCATTTCCACCGGACTCTTCCGCGGCCTCACCCACTCCGCCGCCGCCCGCTTCTCTTTTCTACTCTCAACGCCCGTCATCGCGGCCTCCGGCCTTAAGGCGATTTACGACCTCAAAAAACACGGCATCGCCGAAGGAATGCTCGCTCCCTTCTTTATAGGAATCTTCGTCAGCGGACTAGTCGGCCTCGCCGTCATCGCCTACTTTCTCAAAGTGATCCGCAAGCACGGACTCGCCCCCTTCATCGCCTACCGCATTATTTTTGGTATACTCGTGGTCGCTCTGGCGGTTGTCCGCTCACGCGGATGAAGCTTTTAGGTCCAACTCAAAACAAACGTCTCAACGAGGCGATCGCTTTCGTGTTTTTATTTTTAGGCTTAGCCATCATGCTCAGCCTGATCTCCTACTCGGCCCTTGATGCCAGTTGGAACACCGCCACCGGCGTCACTCGTCCCTCAAACCTGCTGGGCCGCTTCGGTGCCCACCTCAGCGACCTCTGCTTCCAGTTCTTCGGTCTCTCCAGCTTCGCCATCCCGGCGCTCATCCTCCTCCTCGCCTGGAAGTGGATGCAGTCCAAGCCGATCGAAGCCGCTGGCGTCAAAGTCGGCGGTGCCTTCCTCTTCGTTCTCGGCACCTGCACCTGCTTCTCGCTTGCCCCCAGCACCCGCGCACTCTCCGGCTCCATTCCCGCCGGTGGATTATTCGGCATCGTGCTGGCAGACTCGCTCGTCTTCTATCTCAACTTCACCGGTGCCGCGCTCATCACCGCCACCATCCTCGTCGTCTCGCTCTATCTGATCTCCACCTTCTCGGTCGCCATCCTTCTCGAATGGATCGCTGTGCCCACGGCCATGTTCAAGTCCATCGGCCGCTCCCTCTCAAAGTTCAGGCTGCCCAAATTCCAATTCTTCAACCGCAAACCCCGCCCGTCAAAAACTTCGCAATCCGCCCTCGACGACCAGCCCGCCATCGTGCAGCGCCGCCGCACTCCCCCTCGCCGCGCCGAAGACGAAGGCAGCGAACTCCCTCCCTGGGAAACCAAAACCGTCGCTTCCACCACCCCCTCCATCGGATCTGCGGATACCAATGAAGTCGACGCCGACACCCCAGCTCCAGACTTCATCCCGATCAAGCACCTGGCCGACATCCCGGCACCGGCAGACTCCTCGCCCGCTCCCACGAGCAGCGCCAGCGTAGTTCTCGCACCCACCAAGTCTCGCGCCAAAGTAGCAAACGCCAACACCCTCTACAAGCTGCCCCCCACCGGCATGCTCAGCGAGCCCCAGGCCCGCAGCATCTTTGACTCCCAGGAACTCCGCGACACTGCCAGCCGCATCAAAGAACGCTTCGAAGAATTCGGCGTCCTCGGCAACGTCGTACAGATCAACCCCGGCCCCGTCGTCACCACCTTCGAATTCAAGCCCGAAGCCGGCATCAAGTATTCGAAGATCACCAACCTCACAGAAGATCTCTGCCTCGGCCTCCAGGCCGAATCGATCCTTATAGAACGCATCCCCGGCAAACCCACCATCGGCATCGAAGTTCCCAACAAGAAGAGCGAAGTCATCGCACTGCGCGAGGTGCTCGAAGGCGACGATTTCCAGAGCGCCTCTTCCCCCCTTGCCATGTCGCTCGGCAAGGATATCAACGGGCGCATCAAGATCTTCACTCTAGACACAATGCCCCACCTGCTCGTTGCCGGCTCCACCGGTTCCGGCAAGTCCGTCATGTTGAATTCCATGATCATGAGCGTCCTCTACAAATCGACGCCCGACGAAGTCCGCATGATCATGATCGATCCCAAGCGCGTCGAACTCGGCATCTACGAAGACATCCCCCACCTGCTCACCCCGGTGATCACCGATCCGAAAAAAGCCTCCAACGCCCTCCGCAACGCCGTCCTCGAAATGGAGCGCCGCTACAAACTCCTCGCCTCGCGCGGCGTCCGTAACATTGATCAGTTCAATCGCAAAATGCGACAACTGGCGAGCGAACCCCGCAGTCTCTTTGATGATGACAATCACGAACCCATGCTCGAAGAGGACAGTCGGCCCCTGCCTTACATCCTCATCATCATCGACGAACTCGCCGACCTGATGATGCTCGAGCGCAACAACGTAGAAACTTCTGTCGCCCGCCTCGCCCAGATGGCCCGCGCCGTCGGCATGCACCTGGTGCTGGCCACCCAGCGCCCCTCGGTCGATGTCATCACGGGAGTCATCAAAGCGAATTTCCCCGCCCGCATCAGCTTCCGTGTGGCAACGCGAGTCGACTCGCGCACCATCCTTGATGCGATGGGTGCCGAGCATCTCCTTGGCAAGGGCGACATGCTCTTCCTCCCCCCTGCTTCTTCGCGGCTCCACCGGGTCCACGGTGCCTATGTTGGGGAATCGGAAATCAACTCGGTTGTCGAATTCTGGAAGCGCCAGGCCAAGCCCGAATACGACCAGAGCTTCCTGGTCGCCCCTCCCAGCGAAGACGCAGACGAACCCCTCAATGAAGACGGCAACGAAGGCGATTCCGATCCTCTATATGGCGACGCGGTCAAGGTCGTCTGCGAAATGGGCAAAGCCTCTACGTCGATACTCCAGCGCCGCTTGCGCTTGGGCTATGGACGCGCCGCCAGAATGCTCGACCGCATGCAGAAGGAAGGCATTATTGGCCCCCCCGATGGTTCCCGCCCCCGCGAAGTTCTTAAACACCCAGACTGGCTCAACCGCGACATGAGCCTCGAAGCCGTCGAAGACGACTAGCCTCAGCTCACTTCCTCCACCAGCTCGGGGAATTCCTTCGTCGCATACAGCGCCAACCCATCGGCAAACTTCAAGCGCCGCAATCCCGCCGCATTGCCGCTATGCTTCTCTCCATTGCTTCGCAGAACAACCCATCCGCCGTCTGGAAATGTATGCCAAACCTCGAGACACCGGCCGCTGCTGGCATCCCAAATGCGCACGGTGTAGTCGCCTGAGGCGGAGGCGAGGCGGGTGCCGTCCTGGCTCCAGGCCACGGAATTCACGCTAGACTCGTGGCCTCGGC
>JBKJSR010000032.1:0-2501 GCA_046594355.1 Bryobacter sp. | reverse complement strand
GTGACCGCTTCATGGGCCTGTTCTTGAAGCTGCGCTTGTTCCGCAACATGGAGGAAGTCAAAGCAGGCACCGACAGGCCAAGCTTGCTCCAATATCTCACCGACAAGATTTTGATTTCCCTCGGAAACATCGATCGCAAGTAAGATTCTCATTCTGCTGTGCCTTGCCTCGTAAGCTAGTAGCGAAGCTGTGCGGAGAGCGGATGCGCCGGAGCAGCATCCTCAGCCCGAACGGTGAAGACTTCCCCACCATGACTCAGTGTTTCGGCAACGGCTGCGTTCAATGTTTCTTCATCTTGGAGCGAGTCCTGCTTTGCACTGTCAAACTCTGGAACGCAGAGAATGTGGATTCGTCCAGCCTGCGCAAACTCCAAAGCTGCTTTGTTTCCACCGGATGCCAGATTTCCGTCGCCACGTTCGTGGATATTTCGAAACGCTTGCATGCCTTCCTCCCGGCGCTGCGCCAGGGCGCATTCACCCGCGAGTTGGGTGATATCACGCAGCGGCAAATCCCGCATCCCTTCAGAAATCGCGCCTGCAAACAAGGAGCAATGCTTTGCAGCACGCCGGAAAGCGGCGATCGCTTCTTCGTGACCCATCAGCAAAAGAGTTCGTTCGCCCAGTGTCGGTGCCAGGCTCTCGTCCAGCCGAGCGCAGAAAGGGACCAGGTGCAGGGCGGACTCATCAGGCTCGCCGGATGATCCAAAGCGCACGGACTGCCCTTTCCCTTTCGCAGACCCCGCCGAGGAATGATTTTTTGTGTGCTGCTCCCGATCCTCACCGCCGTGGGATTCTTCGAGGTTTGCGGGCATTGCCGACGGAAGTTCCAGGGGAGTACATTCGCCGTGCAGGTAATGCAGCAGTCGAAGGAGCTTTTCGCTTACACCGAGTATTAAAAAGTCTTTTGGCGTGCCGACGTCGAGCAGGAATGGGAGCAGGAAGCAATAAGTACCCTCAAAAACCTGAGCGGATTGGACCGGCGCATTGTAAATCTCAAGAAAGTCTTGGCCTGCGAAGATTGCCAGGCCCGAACCGCCTCCAGTCATCACCTGTTCGAGCAAAGCAGTTTCTATCTTCATTCGCAAGGCGACTTGTTCGCTAGAAACAAAAGAGTGGAAAAGACTGCGCAGAGTGGTCAGTCTGTCGCCTTCCGATGCGCCCGGATGGCTGGAAGGGAGGAGCACAGTGATGCACTCTCCGCGGCGGCGGGCTAATTGAGCAAGGCTTTCAGCGTCCAGTGGCCGCGTGGATACAGGCGAAGTTATCGAAGTCATAGATGTTCCTCTAGCGGAACTGTATGCACGGCAATGGCCAAGTTCAGGACTGGTGCTTGAGTTCCGCTACGGTTTCTTTTCTTTCAGCTCTAGCTTTGGATAATAATCTCCGGGCGTGTTCTCGAACTTCTCCCGCCAGCGTTTTCCGGCCTCAGTGGTAAAGCTCCAATCCTGGCGGTGGTAGTTCCAGCTTTCCGGATTCAGCCTCTGAGCCCGCTGCCACCAATTTTGCGCAAGCTGCGTCTGTCCCTTCTGATGCAGCCAGACGGCCAATTTGAAGCTGGCTTCCGCCTCTTTTTCGGCTGGACTCCGCTCCTTCACCCGACGGTGATAGTCCTCATCCGTCATCGCAAATTCGCTTTTGTTGCCTTTGGCTACCCAGTCCCTGAGCGCGGCGACATATTCATCGCCCTGCGTCCGAATCACCTTTGCGCCGATCTTCAATTCCTGATTCTTCGGTGCCGCCGTCTCGGGCGGCCGCACCACCCGTCCGTTCTCGTCGATCCAAACGCCCGCAGGCACATTCACCAGTTGATAGGCCGAACTCAAGGCATGCCCCGTATCGATCAGCGTCGTGTAGGTAGCCTTTGCCTCGTCATACCATTTACCGGCGGCGGCCTCGCCGCCCGTGTCCTGAGCTGCGGCAACCAGCTCGAATCCTCGACCCTTCAGTTCCGTGTAGATTTTCTGCCAGACCGGCAGATCAAGCCGGCATCCTCACCAGGAAGCCCAGCTCAGCAATAAAATTTTCCGTCCCCGAAAATCCGTCAACCGCACTGTCTTACCCGCGCGGTCTTTAATGGCAAAGTCCGGGGCAACTCGCGATTCGAGAAATCCATTGCGCAGCAGCGGCAGCTCTCCAAAACTCCAGACGCTGCCTTCATTTACAACAGACTGCTTGAGTTTGCGGGCAAAGCCACTGAGATTGATCCAGCCATTCCGCTTGAGTGCTTTTGGAAGCGGGATGCAGATGTCTTCGCGGCAAGCGCCTTGCGGTTTGATCACGAATTCATTGATCTGCCGAAGATCCGCAGACTTGAGCCAAAGGTCTCCCGCTTCCACGCGGCTTGCCGCCAGTGAAACATCCCGATCCCCGTAAAGGACGGTCACTTCTGGCTGGGGTGCCGCCCAAAGAGCTCCCGTACTCAAGAGCAGCGCACGACGATTCATCATGAGGTTAGTTTAGCGTTTTGCCGGGTGAACTCAAAAGTTCAGCCACGACACGAAC
>JBKJSR010000134.1:0-12469 GCA_046594355.1 Bryobacter sp. | reverse complement strand
TCTTCACCGGCCGGTTCCTTTCTGCACTTCGAGTGCGTTTAATACTGGGGGCTTATCGCATCCCGCTTGGAACCGGCCACCTATAGGTCTCATTCCATCTCGGTATCGCGGAGGCAGCGTAATCGGCTGCCGGCATACGAACACATTTAAGCGGTCATGGTAGTAGTGCGCTTGCGGGTTGAATTACTTCAGCAAGGCCCCCTGCGGTGAATCGTCAGGTGCGGGCCAACCGCTTACGGGCCGATTGGTTGCCGACCTAACCCGGAGGGTTTCGCACGGTGTACCACCGCACGCCAGCGGTGATCGCTGTCCTTTGGACAAGTGCGACTGCGGCAGTTGCCGGGCCGACCGGCAACCAGCCTAGCCCAGAAGGCTCCGCACTGCGTAGTAGCCGACAGCGGAGATGATCGTCACGGCCGCGATATAGAGTCCGGCACTCATTAGCGGCCCGGCTTTAGCCTCTTCCGGCATCTTCTTGCGGTGCAGATAGAGCGCGCCTATCGAGATCACCGGCAACATCAGAGCTTGGGCCATACCGCCTGCCTTCACCATGCCGACTGGTTCCTGAAAGATCAGAATCAGGATGACCGGCACGATCGTCAAGCCCCAGACAGAACGGTTGCGGTAGCGTACACGCGCCGCGTAGTCGTCTTGCTTAAAGGCACCCATCAGCCGGAAGAGGTCCGCGAAGACGCGGCTCTCGGCGGCGGTCGCCGCGAAAATCGTTCCGTACAAAGTCGCAACAGCGCCGAGGTAGAACACCGGCAGAGCCCACTGGCCTAGCGTCTCGGTGTACATTTTCGACAACACGCTGATCGTCTCGCTCGACTTCGGCACCAGGTGCATCTTGTGCAGGATGCCCGCACCGAGCAGATAGAAAGCGGCGGTAGCTACCGTGTAAATCACCATCGTCGCGAGGATGTCGAAATTCATCACCCGCAACCAGCCCGCCGCGCGCTCACGCCAGGCCGGCGTACCGTCACGCGGGCCGGTGTATCGCGCATAGCCCTTCTCGACGCACCAGTAAGGGTACATGAACAGTTCGCTGGCCCCGACGCCGGTGATGCCGAAGACAGCGACTGCGGTAGCGAGTCCGCTGCCCGGCAACTCGAATTTAAAGCCTTGCCAGACTTCACTCCACTGGAAGATATCGCTCCGCCGCGTCAACAGTACGGCGCACAGCACAGTGAGCATCGTAAACAGGCAAACTTTGATGGTGGCGATTCCTTCGATGCGCTCATAACCGCCGCCAAGCAACAGTGCCAAAGTAATGGCCAGCAAGATGAAAATCCAAACGGTGATTGACACCGCAGGGACAATTGCATGCATCGTTTGTGCAACCCCGCCGAACATCGCCCCAATCTGGAAGCGGGTCACTGTCACCATCGCTACCCAGCCCCAGACAATCCAGTTGACGCGCCAGCGCGGCCCTGGTACCTGGTTGAGCCCGGCGAGTCCGGTCTGCCCCGTCGCGATGCTGTAGCGGCCCAGTTCGGCCTGCACCGCAGGCTTGATCAGACAACTGATTACGATGATCCAGAGAGCGGTAAATCCAACTTCCGCGCCCAAGGTAGTTGTGGCGATGAGTTCGCCCGAACCAACTATGGAAGCGGCAAGAATCATGCCTGGACCGATACGCCGAAGTATATTCCAAATGCCGGAAGGCGGCTGGGATACATCTTCTGCGTGATACTGATATGGATCTTTAATCACTCGATGAAAGTTATCACACTCTTCGCTCTCTTCCCGCTTGCCCTCGCGGCGGAGAAGTACCAACACGTTCAAAGCATTGAATGCAAAGAATTTCGCGATTGCATGGAAGCTTTACCAAAAGGTAAGGTTGTCGCGACAACTGTTTTTCTCGCCGACATTGGCGACTACGCGGCGATGAACAAAGTTTACGAAGCCTACTTCCCCGGGCTTAAGCCAGCCCGCAACACGATTGCCGTAAAGCTGCCCGTCGGCATTCGTATGGCGATCAACGCGGTGGTCTATCAAGGCGACGCGGAACTCAGGGGCTTGACTCCGCCGGGCGTTACAAACCTCGTGCCTATCACGCCAGGCATCCTCACTCCCGAGCGGCTGTTCATTGCCGGGATCCTTGGCCGTGATTCCAACACGGGTACAATTCCAGCCGATCCGCAAGAGCAAATCGATCTGTGCCTCGCGCGGCTAACGAAGGTTCTCGCTACGGCGCAGCTTGGGCCGGGCGATCTGATGCAGGCAACGGTCTACCACTCGGCAGCAGTGCCGCGAGATCTTTTAGAAGCGAGCTTGGTCCGCTTTTTGGGGCCAAGACCGACCATTGCGATGACGATCCTGGAGGTGGCCGCTCTCGCACTCGGAGCGAATGTCAGCCTCAACGGGGTGGCGTTGCGTAATTGACGCAGAAGGTGTGTTGGAACGATACAAACGGTGCAGATGGGGCGCAGGAGGGCTAGTCGAGTTCTTTTTCTTCGGGGGAACCTGAAAGCATTGCAAAGAAAAGGCCTACGATGATGCTCCCACAAAGAAAAGCAGCAAAAGTCATGTCAACCTCCATTCAGATATGCGTCATATTGGCACGTAAAGGGCCAACTTGAGAAAAATATGGTACGGTTCGCTTATGAAAGTGGATTTAGCCTTTGGTAAGGCAGGTTTAGAAGCAAATTTACCTGCCGGGTTTGACTATCGTTTGTTGGAGGCCAAATCGGCGGCTCCTCTACCGGATGAGCGGGCGGCGCTCGAAGCTGCGCTCGAACACCCGTTAGGGTGCGTTTCGCTGCGGGAAATGGCCAGAGGCAAGAAGACAGCGGCGATCTCGGTTTGCGACATCACTCGCCCGGTACCCAACCGCCGGACGCTTCCAGTGGTGCTCAAGGTACTGCACGAGGCCGGCATTCCGGTTGAGGGAGTGACGATCTGCATTGCGACCGGGCTGCACCGGATTGCTACCGTGGCCGAGCTAGACGAGATTCTGAGCCCGGAAATTGCGGCCAAGTATCGCATCTTCAACCATGACGCGAAGATACTTGCCGACCATCGCTATTTGGGAGAAACCGCGAGCGGCATCCCCGTCCATGTGGCCGAGGCATTTGCCGGGGCCGATCTGCGAATTACGCTTGGCTTTATCGAACCGCACCTGATGCTGGGCTACTCGGGGGGCCGTAAGCTGGTCGCCCCGGGCCTTGCGGCGCAAGAGACCATCAAGGTGATCCACAGCCCGCGTTTCATGCGCGACAAGCTGTCGGTGGAGGGTTCGATCCACGATAATCCGCTACACAAAGAGCTGCAGGAGATTGCCCGCATGGCCGGGCACAGCTTTATGCTGGACGTGGCGCTCACCCGGAAGCGCGAGATTGCGGGAGTGTTTGCCGGGCATCCCGAGATTGCGCATGCGGCGGGAGTTGCATTCGTCAGCGAGGTAATGCTCGAGAAGCTCGCCGAGCCGATGGATGCCGTTGTGACCACTTGTGCCGGTTATCCGCTTGACTTAACCTTCTACCAAGCTGTGAAGGGCGTCACGGCCGCTTCGCACATCGTTCGCGAAGACGGAAAGATCCTGATCTGCGCCGAGTGTACCGAAGGGACGGGAGCACCTGAGTTTTGCGAAATGCTGAAGCGCTTTTCCTCTCCGAAAGCCTTTCTCGACGCGGTCAAGGATGCGCCGGTAACAGTGGACCAATGGCAGCTCGAAAAGCTGGCACTAGTGCTTGAGAATAAGCAGGTGGTGTTTCTCACCCCGGGCGTGCCTGCGGAGTATCACAAGGCGATGTGGGGTCCGGTGTTCTCAGACTTCGACGCGGCAATGGCAAGTCTGGTGGAAGGCATGGTGCCAGGGTCGAAGATCGCCGTGATCCCCGAAGGCCCCTACGTCCTGGCGCGGGTTATCTAAGAGCAGGCAAGCAGGCTCTGGCCCGATTGCGGGTTGCGAATACCGGGAGGCATCGAGCGGCCGATCAGTATGATCTCTTCGGCTGCACCGTGCTGCATGCGGCAGGCTGCGGTAACTTGGAGCGGCATGGTCTCTCCGTCGGCCAATTTGAACAGGAGCACGGCATTGCTCGATCTACCTCTTAGCAGCATTTCGGGCAGTTTGCGCATTTTGTCGTGCGACTCGCTCAGTATCAGGTCTTCCATGCACACTATATTCCGATGCACATCGGGTAGGCCGAGGTAGCGCCGGGTGGATTCATTGGTATGGAGCAGACGACCGGAAAAATTCATCGTCAGGTAAACTTCCGAGCCCTGTTCCAGTAAGGTCTGGAGGACATTCTCCATCGACTCAAATCCCGATTGCTCACGGCTTTGTTCGTCGAGACGATCCTTCGCCTTGCCCATGCTGTAGTAGAGCAGGACGGCCATCACCAGCAGTGTCGACATGACATGAATGGCAATCAGCAGATTTGTGTTGATCTGGTAGGCTTGCTCGAGCTGAAGCCGGGCAAATCCGATGACAAGTGGCACGAGAAAGGCTGCCAGCAAGAGGCGTGCGCTTGCCTTCTCTCCCAGTATCGAAGTAAGCCGGAGTGGAATCAGGCCATTGCAGGATTCCGCAAGTCCGAGGGAGAGAGTGGTCATCAACAGCATGAGTGCGGAGGCGGGATCGGCTGTGAACTCATAGCCGATGCGGCCGTTGACCGAATAAAGATTGGCGACAACCAGCCAGGTGCCGGTGATGAAAGAAGCCAGGAGCAAAATTCGGCGGGTCAGCAGGAAGCGACCGGAAGCCTGCACAATGACGGTGGCAGAAAGCATGCATTGACCCGCCGCCATGAGCATTGGCGTCGCAGTGTCAAGCAGTGTCAGCAACGCCGCCAAGCTGGCAAGGACCCGCGAAACTCTCGCCCTTTGAGCAGCGCGAATGTCAAAGCGCTCCCAACGAGCCAAACGCATACTGAAGGACAGCATCAAAAACGCAAGCGCGGTTGCGGGTGAAATCCGGAATATTGCCGGAATACCAGCCCGAAATGACTCAGGCACTCCTATGTGAAGCAGCAGGCTTAACAGGGAAATCAACAGGATGCTCAAGCTCAGGACTCGAGGGAGATTGTAGCTCCCTAGAGAGCAAAGCCAGCGTGTTCGCGGAATTGAAGGTTTCAAAAAATTGGCTCGCTTCGGGGCAGAATGTTAATACTTCTCCATTACGAGTTAAAGCGGCGGCCCAACCAATAGGACTTTGGTACCGAATAAGCTAGGTAGAATAAGGTTTGCCTTCCTTGATGCCTTTCTGCTTTGCCATTTCTTCCACGTTCACAGCCGAACCGATTGCCAGCAGCATTGAGTTCTGGAGTGGGCCATTGCAGTCTGAATTTGGGTGCAGTTTTGCGCCATTCGGGCAGATTCTGCAGACAGTGCTCGACCCGGTGAGTGTATTTGCCGGCAATCAGCATGGGCTGAATGTACTGCTGCTGCGGTGGAGCGATCTAGGGGAAGCGGCGAGAAGGTTCGAGAATGCGCAAGCGCTGGTTGGCGCAATTCAAGCGCGCCTGGGGGCATGGGCCGTTCCATTATTAGTGGTGTGCGATGAGGCGGCTGGAGAATGGTGGAGGGACATGGCAGGTGCATATTTGCTGTCTCCCGAGCGGATTGACGCCTGGTATCCGGTAGGGCGCAAATTGAGTGCGGATGGCGAGAAGTTGGGTGGGATCCCGTATACGGAAGAATACTTTGCGGCTCTTGGTAGCGCCGTGGTCCGGGCGGCGCATAGCATCCTGCAATCGCCCTATAAGGTGCTGGCTCTCGATTGCGATCATACGCTTTGGCATGGCATCTGTGGCGAAGATGGCCCCGACGGAGTGAGCCTGGAAGCGGGGCACGCGGCGCTGCAGCGCTTTGCGCTGGCGCAACGTGAAGCGGGGATGCTCCTCGCACTGAGCAGCAAGAACAACGTAGCCGATGTTCGGGATACTTTTGAGCAGCATCCCGAGTTTCCGCTCCGGTGGAGCGATATCAGTGCCGCGAAGATCGACTGGAACCCAAAGCCCGTTAGCCTCGCGGCCTTAGCAACAGAGCTGTCGATTGGACTCGACAGCTTTATTTTTCTCGACGACAACCCGAAAGAAATTTCGGAAGTGGATGAACAACTGCCTCAGGTATTGGGGCTGACACTGCCGGAAGACCCGGCGGACTTCCGGATTTTTCTGGAGCATGTGTGGGCCTTTGATCACATGAAATCGACGCGTGCAGATGCGGGACGGGCGGAGAGTTATCAGGGAGTGCAGGAGTTTGGCAAGGCGCTGCATGAAGCTGGATCGCTTGAGCACTTTCATTCGACACTGGAGCTTGAAGTTGAGATTCGAGCGGTGAGCGAAGCGGAGATACCAAGGGCAGCGCAGTTGACGCAACGGACCAACCAGTTCAACCTGACTACGATCCGGCGAAGCGAGCCCGGCCTGCTGAGTTTGATGCAGACCGGAATTGAGGTCTTTGGGATTCATGTGCGGGACCGCTTTGGAGATTATGGGTTCACCGGGCTGCTGGTAGGCCGATGCGCGAACGGCGAGTACAAGATTGAAAATGTTCTATTGAGCTGCCGGGTGCTGGGACGTGGGGTGGAGCATCGGGTTTTTGCCTGGATAGGGATGCATGCCCGCGAACTGAATTGCACGGAGGTGTTTGTGCCGTTCGCGGGGAACACGAAGAATATGCCCGCCAGAGATTTTTTGAATGGCTTGGGATGGGATGTGTTTCCCGTCCGCACTACGCCAGAGCAATTGGCTGAATTGCGCTTTGCAGCGAGGAGGATTATACAGAGTGCAGTTGTAATGAAGAAACAGGCAGCAGCCGAGCACACCGTAGACTACGGCATGATTGCGCGGGAGCTGACAAGTGTCGCGGCAATCCGGCGGCGCATGCGCAAGGGCAAAGCCGTGCAGCTTGAGACGAGGACCGAGACCCGGCTCGCCGCAATCTGGCAGGACTTGCTTGAGGTGAAAGAGGTTGTAGGGGAGAGCAACTTTTTCGATCTGGGGGGACATTCGCTTAAGGTTGTTTTGTTGCTGATGCGGGTGCGCGAGGAGTTCGACATTGGACTGGGAATCGAGGATGTCTATGCTTCCGATGTGACGCTGGAACGGATGGCGCGGCGCATCGATGAGCTGGTTCATTTTGGAGGGGTGGGGCATGCGGAGTACACTCGAATTCTGAGTGCTATCGAAGTCATGACTGAAGAAGAAGCGGAAACGGCGTTAGGGGAGGAATCCGAGCGGAATGCGGATCCTGTTAGCGGCTAGCGCGTCGTATGATCCGCCACAGGGCGGGTCGACGCGCAGCAATCTGGTATGGCTGCGGGCGATGGCAGCCAATGGGCACGAGTGTCTCGTGATCAGCGGCGGCGATGCGGACCGGGATACGCTTCGGGACGGAGTGCGGATCCGGAGCGTGGCTCAGTTTGGACGCAATGGACATAGGGTCGGCGAGGCGGTGGCCGAATTCGATCCCGATTTTGTTCTGGTGTCGAGCGAAGACCTTTCGCATTCGCTGTTACGGGAGGCGCATCGGGCGGCGAAAGACCGGCTGATCTATCTGGCGCATACGCCGCAGTGGTTCCCGTTTGGGCCGGAGGCCTGGAATGCGGATGAGGCGGCGGCGGAGTTGCTTCACGATGCGCTGGCCATTGTTGCGATCGGGGAACACATGGCCGGATACATTGAGCGGCACCTGGGGCGCAAGGCAGAGATCGTCCACCCGGCGCTTTATGGCAAAGCGCCTTGGCCGGAGTACGAGAATTTCGGGAAGCAGTCGGTATTGATGATCAATCCTTCGGTGGTGAAGGGGTTGCCAATTTTTTTGGAGTTGGCGCGGCGATTTGCGGACAAGCAGTTTTTGGCTTTGAAGGGATGGGGAACAACGAAGGCGGATGCGGCGGCGTTGCGGGCGCTGCCGAATGTGCGAGTGCTCGAGACAGTGGCGGGCATCGACGAAGTGTTTGCGCAGAGCGCAGTGCTGGTTGCGCCATCGCTTTGGTACGAAGGATTTGGGTTGGTGGTGACGGAGGCTCTGCTAAGGGGGATCCCGGTGCTGGCGAGCGCGCATGGGGGATTGAACGAAGCGGCGGCCTCGTCGCGTTACCGATTGCCAGTGCGGCCGATCACGAGTTGGCTGCCGCAACAGGACGAGACGGGAATGCCGGTCGGGGTGATCGAAGCCCAGGAGATGGGTGTTTGGGAGCGAGCGCTGCGTGAATTGCTGGGGAACGAAGAAGTATACAGGGAAGAACGGACGCGGGGCATGGAGGCGGCCAGGTCTTTTGCAGCGCAGGTGAGTGCGGACGATCTCGAGACGCTGCTGCACCGCTTGGTAACCAGGCGGCGGCGTATTTATCTGATTCATAACTCCACTTACTATCCCGGATCGGGGGGAGGCGACAAATCGAACCGTCTGCTGGTTGAGGCACTTACTAGTGAAGGACATCTTGTGCGTGTGTTCACTAGGCTGGAGCGCTTTGGAGCGGCAGAGCATGAAGCTTATGTGCGCGAGCTGGAAAGGCGCGGCATTGCAGTGGAGGCATGGAACGAAATTGGCGTACGTTTTGAGCTGTCGGGGGCGGAAATCTGCGTCGTAACTCGAGACACAAAGCTACGGCAAGCGCTTGATGAAGATTTGAAGCGGTTCCGGCCCGAAGTGATTTTGTGTTCCACCGACGACCCGGCGCATCTATTTTTTGAGACGGCGTTGCAGCAGGACGGTGCTCGAGTTGTGTATCTAGTGCGGGCGACCATCGCACTGCCCTTTGGCCCGGACGCTTCGACCTTGAGCCAAGAGAGAACGGAACGGTTGCGGCTGGCAGATGCGGTTGTGGGCGTGAGTGAATATGTGGCCCGATACTGCCGGGAACAGGGCGGTCTGGCAGCCGTGCATGTCCCGATCTCACTAGCCGATCATGCGAATCCACCAGATCTAGGCCGCTTTGAGCACCCTTATGTGACGCTGGTGAATCCGAGTGCGGTGAAGGGATTGCCGATCCTGCTGGGGCTGGCCGACGCGATGCCGGATGTGAAGTTTGCGGCCGTACCTGGCTGGGGGACCACGGCGCGTGATTTTGAGGCAATGAGGATGAGACCGAACATCACGCTGCTGGACGCGGTGGAGGATATCAGCGAGATATTGAAGCTGACGCGGGTGACGTTAGTGCCGAGCTTGTGGGCCGAGGCGCGGAGCCGGATGGTGGTCGAGAGCCTGTCGCGGGGCGTGCCTGTCCTGGCGTCGGATGTGGGCGGGCTGCGTGAGGCGATGTGCGGGGTCGACTATGTTTTGCCGGTGAATCCGATCGTTCGCTACCAAAGCAGTGTAAGCGACCAGATGGTACCCGAGGCGGATGTACCCGAGCAGGATCTGCGGCCGTGGATCGATGTGTTGCGTGAACTTTTGGAAAACAAGAGTAAGTGGCAGGACTTGCGCGACCGTGGCCGGACGGCGGCGTTAGCTTATCTGAGTGGGTTGAATGTGAAGCCGCTCGAACGAATCTTCCGCAGAGCGATGGCGTTGCCGGAGAAGAAGTTGGGTGCGGAACGAAGCCACTTGAGCGCCACAAAGAGGAGGCTGCTGGCGTTGCGGCTCGAGCGATATCGCGCCGAGCGAAGCAGACGCTTTTTCCCGGTGCGTTGGGGTGATGGCAAGCGCGTGTTTTTGTTTCCGTGGGCGGCGGCTGGGACACAGGCCTGGAAATTTCTTGAGGCGGCTACGGGTACTGAGTTTGCCTTGATCCCTGCGTTGCTGCCGGGGAGGGAGGACCGGGCGGGTGAAGCCCCGGCCAAGAGTTTTGGCGAATTGATCGGCCCGATCTGCGATGAATTGTTAGGGATGGTTGAGGCCGGAGACCCTTATTTGCTGGCTGGCCATTCGATGGGCGGAGGGTTGGCGTTTGAAGTGGCGCGCGAGTTGCGGCGACGGAGCGCGGCGATGCCAGTTGGATTGATTGTGAGCAGTTGCCGGTCGCCCGAGGGACGGAAGTCGGCGGCTCGGGTTGAGACGATAGCAGATGAGGGTAACGCGGTTTTGAATGCGGATCGTGAGATGTTTGGGGCGCATCAATATACGGCGGAGGAGCCGTTGGGGATACCGATTACGGCGATTATGGAGCGCGTGGAGTTGGGGCGTGGGTGGGAGATTGAGACTAGCGAGGAGTTCCGCGCAGTTGTTGTCGAAGGGGGGCATTTCTGGCTGCTCACGCAGGCGGAGTTGTTGGCTGAGGAAATCCGGCGGCTGTTTAGCGTTAAGCTTTCTTGAGGCCGCTGGAAGTGGCTTTGCGGAATTCCTTTTGTTCGCGCGTGATGCGCTTTGCATATTGATTGGCTAGCTCGATCAGCGGTTCGTGCCAGGTTGTGTCGGCTCCGAAGGCGATCAGGCCGTCGGCATTGGAGGAGCCTTGGCGACCGCTGGAACGGAGTTGCGCCCAGGCCATGACGCTGCCTTCGGTGGTGAGGATTTGTTGCAGCACCGCTGGACGATCGAAGAAAGCCGAGAGCCGGATGCGGTCTTCGCGGGGGACGAGTTCGCGGAGAACATAGGGTTCGCCAGTAAGTGAGACCGGGTGGAGAAAGGCGGGCGCAATGGCTTGCATCCGTTGCTGAATCGAAACGATGCGGTGCGCCTGGGAGGGCCATTCTGGCTGGGGGATATGGGCGGCGATCACGCTCAGGTGCGATTGTTTCAGATCGAGAAGATAGTTTTTGTCCGGGGAGCCTTTGCCTTCGACTAACAAAATGTATCTGTTGACTCCGAGGCTGCCGTTGCCGGCAATGCGGCGGCCCGCACTGAGGAGCTCGAAGAAATCCGGGCGTCCGGCTTGGTCGGCAAAGTCTTTGAGAAATTCACGGAGACTTTCCCATTCACCAGGCAAGAGGGGGAGGGCGAATTCTCCGTCGGTGCGGATGGCGCGGCTGCCACCGTGGAGCATCGTGCGGCGCTTGAGGAGTTGTTTGCGGGTGCGGCCCTTCAACGAATAAACCAGATCGCGGACGCCGTCGCGGGCGGTGGCGCGTTCTACCCAACGGGGCTTGCCAGTGGCCAGCTCCATCGAATATTCAGTGAGGAATGCTTCCGCGAGCAGGCGGCACTGCTCGGCTTTGGGGATCGAGAGGGCGATGCTCACAAGCATGCGGATGAGTTCCCACGTAGCTGGTGCCAGGGCGGCCTCATCGAAGTCGTTGTAGTCGAAGTAGACGAGACGGTTGTCCCCTTTGTAGACACCGAAATTCTCCATGTGGGCGTCGCCGGAGATCCAGACTTTGGGGGAAGGCGGGAGCTGGCCGGCGTCCTTGACGAGGTCTTCATAGAACAGTTGCGCCGTGCCACGGAAGAAGGCGAACGGGGACCCGGCGATGATCTGGTATTTGATGGCGAGACGCTCGGGGTCGCGGCCGTCGTGAAAGGAGCGGATGCGTTCGAGGATGGTCATTTAGGCTGCTTTGATTGGGTTGCGAAGAATGCCGATGCCTTCAATTTCCACTTCGACCATATCACCGGAGGACATCTTTTTTGTGGCACCGGGAGTGCCGGTGTAGATGACGTCACCGGGTGAGAGAGCGACGTATTTAGATATGAAGCTGACGATGGTGGGGCAGTCGAAGAGGAGATCGCTGGTGACTTGCTTTTGGACAACCTCGCCATTGAGCCGGGTCTGGAGGAGAGCCTTGCCGTAGTCCGCGCCGGTGACGAGCATGGGGCCGAGAGGACCGAAGGTATCGCTACCTTTGGCGCGCCACCATTGGAGATCTTTTTGGGGACCGTTCTGCCAGTCACGCTCGGAGACGTCATTGCCGCATGTGGCACCGAAGATGGCGGCTTTGGCCTGCTCCAGGGTCAGATTTCTACCGCCTGTCGCCATGACGATGACGAGTTCGCCTTCGTAGTGGACATTCTTTGCGCCCGTCGGGATGAGGATCGCTTCGCCCGGAGCAATGAGGCAGGTAGTGGGTTTGTAGAAGATCTCGGGTTCTTTGGGAGCAATGCGGGTACCGATGTGGCTCTTGTAGTTGAGGCCTACGGCAAGGACCTTGGGGGGGTCTGCAGGGGCGAGAAGATTCAGTCCCTTGAGCGGTTTTTTACCGCCGAGGGGCCGACCATTGAGGTAGGGAGCGGCGCTGAGCGGGATTACTTGATCGCCTTCGACGCGTCCCCAGGAGATGCGGGTGCCGTTCTGAAAGCGGACGAATTTTTCGATTGAGGAAGCGGCCGGGGCAGCGGCCACGGCGGCCAGGGAGGTGAGTGTTTGTCTGCGTGTCATTTTATTTTCTCCGCGCTTGCGAGGTAGATTGCGTTGCGTACCAGTTTAAAGGTGCCAAAGGGTTGGCCGCAGAATTGCGTCCGGAATCCATAGAGGAGGACACTGCCCTTGCCGAGGCGGACGTGCCTAGCTTATAGCCGAGGATCTCATCAGGTCTGGGAGGGGCGGCAAGGGCGAGCGATAACGCACTTGTAACGGCTACGAAAAACAGGCGTCGCAACATAGAAGCGATAATGATATCAACGATGGCAAGCTTGAAGC
>JBKJSR010000041.1:0-5552 GCA_046594355.1 Bryobacter sp. | reverse complement strand
CGGTACGCGCTCGGTTTGGCGAGCCGCCAGACCGGACGCGCCGAAGAGGCCCGCCGTCACCTGGCCTTATACGAACGGGATAAATCTGGAGCCCCGCCGCGCGAAGATCCCCTGATGGCGGAAGTCCGCTCGCTCAGTGGAGGCGTTCTTCCGCTGCTCGCCAAGGCCAAGGCTTTGGCTTCGTCCGGCAATTGGAATTCTGCCATAGAACTTCACCTGCAGGCATTGCAACTGGACCCCAAACAGGAGCAGACACACATCAATCTAATCTCGCTGTACGGACGGACGGGCGATTTCGAGTCGGCCGAAAAGCACTACCAGCTTAGCCTCGCGCTGAATCCGAACCGCGATGAATCGCATTACAATTTCGCCGTTCTGCTCAGCTCGCGAGGGCGTCTGCCGGAGGCGATTCGCTTCTACAGAAAAGCCTTGGCCGTCAATGCTCAGCATCCAGAAGCGAATAACAATCTAGCTTATCTTTTGGCCGCTCAAAATCAGTTCGACGCGGCGTTGCGGCATGTGGAAACCGCCCTCGAAAACCGGCCGAACTATCCACAGGCTCACTTTAACGCCGGTGAGATCCAGTTGCGGCGCAAGCGTTATGAGGATGCGATTCGCCACTATGAAGCGGCGGCCTTGTCGAACGACGAGAATGTGGCCCGTTATCTTCATGCGCTCGCCTCGGCGCATGCGCAGGCCGGCAACCGTGAGCAGGCGATAACATACGCACGACGAGCCCGTGAAGCTGCCGCCGCACGCCGACAGGACAGTCTGGTGGCACTTATCGAAAGAGAGTTTCGCGGCTGGACCGGGGCTTTCCCGGCGCCATGAAAACTCTCGGCGCGGTTCTTATCATTCTCACTAGCAGCGGCTGCAATCGCGCGGTTCCGCCGATTTCCTCCGCACTCTTTAGCGATGCTTCGCAGGAATCCGGACTGCGCTTCACGCATGTGAACGGTGGAACAGGGAAATTCTATCTCCCCGAGATCATGGGGCCGGGCGTGGCCGTTTTCGACTACGATCTGGACGGCGATCTCGACGTCTACTTTCTCCAGGGAAAGCCGCTGACCGGAACGGGTATTTCCACCGGGAATCGACTCTTCCGCAATGAACTCGTCCCCACCGGGAAGCTGTGGTTTGCCGACGTCACCGCGCAGGCGGGCGTTGGCCACACTGGATACGGTATGGGTGCCGCAGTGGGAGATTACGACAACGACGGACACCCCGACTTATACATCACCAGCTTCGGTTCCAACGTTCTGTATCACAACAACGGAGACGGCACCTTTACAGACGCGACGAAATACGCCGGCGTCGGCGAGTCTCGTTGGAGCGCCAGCGCGGCGTTTGTCGACTACGACCGGGATGGCCGTCTGGACTTGTTCGTTTCAAATTACCTTAATTACAATATCGCCCTCAACAAGCCTTGTTACGCCCCGACGGGCGAACTGGACTACTGCAACCCTTCCATCTACGACGGAATCCCCAGCCGACTGTTTCGCAACGAGGGAAATGGTAAATTCTCCGATATGACAGGTAGTTCGGGCATTGGATCCGTTCCCGGGAAGGCGCTCGGAGTTGTCTGCTTCGACTATGATCGCGATGGCTGGACCGATATCTACGTGGCTAACGACGGCGTTGCGAATCACCTGTGGCGCAACCGCAATGGCAGGTTCGAAGAGGTCGCGCTCTTTTCCGGCGTTGCCTACAGCGCCGACGGCAAAGCGCAGGCCAGCATGGGCGTGGATGCGGCGGACGCCGAAAACAACGGCATCGAACACCTCTTCGTAACCAATTTGATTCATGAGACGAACAACTTTTACCGGAACGACGGAGCGGGAAACTTCGTGGACGCCATCCTCAATTCCGGGATGGCACCCGCGAGCAGAGAAGTGACCGGCTTTGGTACCCGCTTTTTCGACTACGACCACGATGGCCGACTCGACCTCTTTGCCGCTAATGGAGCAGTCACCGTCATGGACGGGCAAAGAGGGACGATGCACCCCTTCCGCCAGTCCAGCCATTTGTTCCGGAATGAAGGTAAAAGCTATGCCCAGGTTCTCCAGTTCACTCCGGAAGTGAGCCGTGGCGCGGCCTTCGGCGATATCGACAACGATGGCGATATCGACATTGTCGTCACCAACAACAATGGCCCGGCGCGGCTTTGGCTCAATCAGGCGGGTTCCCGCTTCCCCTCCCTACAGCTCCGACTGGAGGGGGTGCGAAGCAATCGCCAGGGCCTGGGGGCCAGGGCAGGAGTGGTGCGCCGGGGCAAGCCCACGCTTTGGCGGCGTGCGCAAACCGACGGCAGTTATCTTAGCGCCAGCGACAGCCGGATTCATTTTGGATCCGTGGATGGCTCCGAGGTGTCGGAGATCATTGTGGAATGGCCGGGAGGTGGCCAGGAAACCTGGGCCGTCCAGATTGCCGGCAAGAAGTTTGTGACATTGCGGCAAGGTAGTGGCTTGAGACGCTAGTGCTTCGGGGGCCAAGACCGGCTAACGGAGACCGCAAACGGATACAATTGACGCATGAAGCTGGCTGCATTGCTGGTTGGACTGCTAGCTATTGGGGCTGCGCAGGATTTCGACGTTCTCATCCGCGGTGGACGCATAGTAGATGGCACCGGCAATCCGTCTTTTGTGGGCGATGTGGGCATTCGCGAGGGGAAGGTGGCCGCAATGGGCCGACTCAGCGGAAAGACGGCAAAGCAGACTATCGATGCGGCCGGACTCATTGTCGCGCCTGGATTCATTGACATTCACAATCATTCCGACTACAGCATTCTGGTGGACGGCAATGCCGAGAGTATGGTCCGTCAGGGGGTCACATCCATGATCTTCGGCGAAGGCGGATCGGCTGCGCCGCTCAAGCCCGGGGTAAGAGATTGGACCGATTTTAAGGGTTACTTCGCCAAGGTTTTGAAAACAGGCGTCTCCACCAATATCGGGAGCTACGTGGGGTCGAGCGAGATCTGGACTTACGTGCGCGGACCCAAGGCTGGTCCTCCCACCAGTGCCGAGCTGACTGAAATGCAGCGGCTGGTGCGCGAGGCGATGGAGCAAGGCGCGCTGGGCGTAGCCAGTTCGTTGAGCGGTCCGCCCGGGGCCTGGATCGATACGGGGACGCTGATCGCCATGTGCAAAGCGGCCGCGCCTTACGGCGGAATCTATTCCACACATATGCGCACCGAAGGGCACGGCGTGTTTGAATCTGTGGCCGAGGCTCTTGAGATAGGCCGCCAGGCTGGAGTTCCGGTGGACATCATCCACCTCAAGATCGCCGAGCACGCGCTATGGGGAAAGATGCCGGAACTGATCGCAACCATTCAACAGGCACGGGCTAACGGACAACTGGTGGAAGCCAACGTGTATCCGTACCGGGCGGGGCAGAACAACCTGTCGAGCATCCTGCCGCCGTGGGCTCACGAAGGTGGGGTGGACGCACTGCTTGCGCGGTTGAAAGATCCCAAATTGCGGTCGCGACTCGAGAATGAAATCGAGCACGGGATTGCCGGAACGAACTGGTACAACCACTACACGGCAACGGGGTCGTGGGAAGGGATGCTGTTAGTTTCGCTATCGAATCCCGCGTACACGAAGTACCAGGGCAAGCGCATGAACGAAGTAATCGGCATGCTGGGCGGGAAGCCGATCGATGCGCTGTTTGAACTGCTGCAGGCGAACCGCGGCTCCATCCCGACGATCTTTTTTCATCACAGCGAAGAAGACATGCGCTATGCGCTAAAGCAGCCCTTTGTGTCAATCGGCTCAGATGGCAGCGCTGCGGCAACATCCGGGCCGCTGAGCAAGGGACACCCGCATCCAAGGTGGTATGGAACGTTTCCGCGCGTGCTGGGGCGCTATGTCCGCGACGAAAAAACGATCACGCTCGAAGAGGCCATCCGCAAGATGACATCGGCAAACGCGGCGAAGATCCATATCTACGACCGCGGCCTGCTGAGGCCCGGCATGTGGGCAGACGTCACTGTGTTCAATCCGGTCACGGTCATCGACAAGGCGAGCTTCGAATCGCCGCATCAGTATGCGGAGGGCATTGAGCATGTCCTTGTAAACGGAAAGCCGGTTCTATCTGGAGGCAAGCACCTCGGAGCGCGGCCCGGGACGATTCTGATGGGACCTGGAAGCATCGGACCTGGAAGCGCCGGGATACGGCCAGAGCGTGCGGCGGCCGAGTTCGTAATCCGGCTGGGCGGCGGTGTGCGCCTGGGGCAGAGAGGTGCATTCGTGCGCGATCTTGCGGCAGTGCCGAAGGGCGAGTTTCGGATCTTCGGAGTGGATCTGGTGGGCACGACCATGGACCCGCTGGACATGAAAAACCTGGGCGGGCTAGAGGATCTCGAAGAACTGCTGCTGCCGGGCACGGTCTTCAATCCGGGAGCGGGCAGCAGGCTGGATGCCAACGACGGTTTTGCGGGACTGGCAAAGCTGCACAAGCTGAAGAAGCTCTATTTCAGTCTGCATTTTCTGGAATCGATCAATGTGCAGGATAAGGGGCTGGCGCATCTGAAGGATCTGACGCAGATCGAAGAGATGCGGCTGACGATGACGCGGGTGAAAGGGCCGGCGCTATCGCCTTTCGTCAACCTGCGGGATCTGGACCTGAACGATACTCCCTTCACCGACGATGGGATGAAGGCGCTGGCGGGCATGAAGCACCTGAAGCGGCTATCGGTACGCGATACTTTCGTAGGCGATGAAGGGGTGAAGCAGATCGCCGGGTTGACCGGGTTGATTGCGCTGGATCTCTCGGGCACGAAGCTAAGCGATGAGGGTCTAGCTCACTTGAAAGGCATGAAGAGCTTACAGAAGCTCACGCTGCTGGGAACCGGGGTGACCGATGAAGGGCTATCGGCATTGGCAGGGATGCCGGAACTGCGGGAGCTGAATCTATACCGCACGCGGACCACGAATTCGGGGCTATCGAAGCTGCAGGGTCTGAAGAAACTGGAGGCGCTCGACCTGCGCTATTCGGATGTGAGCCGGGGAGGCATTGAGGCGTTCAGGGCCGCAGTGCCGGGGTGCAGGATTGAATTTCTGGATTCAGCCGCGCAGGCCGCAGATGCGGTGCTTCGCAAGAGCAAGCCCAAGACGGAAGACGCTGCGGGCGCTGCGGCCTGGGTGTTGAGCATGGGAGGCAAGCTGACCGGAAATAGCGAAGTAGTGCTGGCGCGGACGCCGGTAAGCGACGCACAGTTGAAGTTTCTGGCGCTGCTTCCCGGGCTGGAGAAGCTGGATCTGGAGGCAACCGACCTTGGGCAGGAGGGTTTGAGCGCGATTGCGAAACTGACCACGCTGAAGGAACTGAATCTCAGCAACACGATGATTACCGATCAGGCGCTGGCCGGTCTGCAGAAGCTGGGCGGGCTGGAGGTGCTGCTGCTCAATCACGTACCCGTGAAGGGCTTGCAGCTCGGCGGGTTTGCCAATTTGCGCCAGCCAGTCCGGCATGGCGCAAATTGGGAAACCCGCCGAGCTGCAAGCCCTTCACGGGTACGTGATTGAGCAGCAGCACCTCCAGCCCGCCCAGCT
>JBKJSR010000778.1:0-5678 GCA_046594355.1 Bryobacter sp. | reverse complement strand
CCATAGCCCTCGAGGTTGAAGTTGAGCGCTTCGAGATAGGGCCTGAGGCCGCTGTCCTTAAGATATTGAGTAACTGCCTCGCCCCAGGGTCCAAGGTAGTTACTGAATATCTTAAGGACAGCGGCCTCATGCCCTATCTCGAAGCGCTCAAGTTCAACCTCGTGGGCTATGGCTGCACCACCTGCATTGGCAATAGCGGACCGCTTCCAGAGCCTGTCAGTCATGCCGTTACCGAAAACAACATGATCGTCGCGGCAGTGCTGAGCGGCAATCGCAATTTTGAAGGTCGCATCAATAGTCAAGTGCATGCGAATTACCTCGCCTCGCCGCCGCTCGTGGTTGCTTACGCGATCGCCGGCCGCGTAGATATCGATCTAACTACCGAGCCCCTCGGCAAGGGCAAAAATGGCGAAGACGTTTTCCTCAAAGACATCTGGCCTTCGCAGGAAGAAGTAAGTGCTGCCGTTGGCCAGTTCGTCACGGCCGAGCAGTTCGAACGCGAATATGCCGGCGTTTTCGAAGGCACAGACCAATGGAAAGCGATGAAGACGCCTACCGGCGACCTCTTCGCCTGGGACGAAAACTCCACTTACATCAAACACCCCCCCTACTTCGTCGACATGCGCGATCCTGACGCGCCCATCGGCGATCTGCACGGATTGTACGCACTCTGCATGCTCGGAGATTCGATCACAACCGATCACATCTCACCCGCCGGATCCTTCAAAAAAGATTCTCCCGCCGGACAATACCTGATGGGCCTCGGCGTCGCACCCGTCGATTTCAACAGTTACGGTGCCCGCCGCGGCAACGGCGAAGTGATGACCCGCGGAACCTTTGCCAATGTTCGTCTCAAGAACGAAATGCTCAGCGGCGTCGAAGGCGGCTTCACCAAACATGTTCCCACGGGCCAGCAGATGAACATCTATGACGCCTCGGTGAAGTACCAGGCCGAAGGCAACTCGCTCATCGTCGTCGCCGGCAAGGAATATGGCTCCGGCTCTTCCCGCGACTGGGCCGCCAAAGGCACTACGCTGCTGGGCGTAAAGGCCGTGATTGCCGAAAGTTTCGAGCGGATTCATCGATCAAATCTGGTTGGTATGGGCGTACTTCCCTGCGAGTTTCTCAAGGGCGAGAGCCGTCACACTCTTGGCCTCACCGGGGACGAAACCTTTTCCATCTCCGGTGTTTCCGAAGCGGTCAACGGTGCCAGTCTTGCGGCCGTAACGGCAACTTCCGCCGACGGGATCGTGAAGTCATTCAGCGTCAAGGTTCGTATCGATACACCGGTCGAAGCAATTTACTTCCGCAATGGCGGCATCTTACCCTATGTCCTCCGCCAGATCGCCAAGACCCCGGTTCAGACCGCGCAATAGCGCCATCAAACGAGATAGAGTGGCATTGTGCGTGCAGCTCTATCTCTGATCATTATCTTCATCTCAGCCTCGGCGGCCGACGACTTTGCCCGCGACATCAAACCGGTGCTCGAGCAAAATTGCGTCGCCTGCCACAATCCCGCCAACCCTAAAAACCGTATCGATTTCCTCAAGGCCTTGACGGCAACCGACATCGAATCGAAACGCATGCTCTGGCGTGATGTCGCAACCCAACTCCGCAACCGCACCATGCCTCCCATGGCTTCGAAGCTCACGGAAAAAGACCGTCTTGGCATTGCCACCTGGATCGACAATCGTCTTCGTCTCACAGCCTGTTCCGCTGGTGAGATCCCTGCCAACATCCCTCCCCGGAGGCTCAATCGCCGCGAATATCATCAGACCATTCGCGATTTGCTGGGCGTCGATTTGAATGTGGCCGACATCTTTCCCGCCGACGAATCCGGCGGCAACGGCTTCGACACCAATGGCGAAACACTCTATCTTCCCCCCATGCTGCTGGAACGCTACATGGGGGCGGCACAGAAAATTCTCGACCGCGTCGTTGTCACTCCACCGATGACCAGAACCTTCCCCTCGGCGGAGATGTATCCTCTCAAGGCCGGCTCCAAGCCCGGAAGAACTCTCGCGGCGGCGGAGGAACTCAGCGCCGAGATTCCGATCTTCGTGGAAGGCTCTTACAACCTGAAGGTCTCCATCGAACGACCCAGCGAAGTTCCAGTTCAGATGCAAGTCAAAGTCGATCAGACACTCGGCTCAACCCTCTTGTACGCAAGGGATTCCAATGGTGGCCCCACTACCCGAATTCATGTCGCCACGCTGACTCGAGGCGTCCACAACATTGCAGTGCTGGCTGGCGCGCTTCCCGTCGACTTCTATAGCCTTACCGTCGAGCAACGCGCCGAGCCCGTCGCGCCGGAAAAACGCGCCCTCCACTTCCGTCTCTTTGGCCTCGAACCTGGAGAAGCCCCCGTAGACGCGACACGCGCCACGCGCAGACTGCTCGAATCGTTCTTGCGCAAGGCCTATCGCCGCCCGGTCGCAGCTATCGAAACGGACCCATTCTTTGCAATATACAAACGGGCATCCGAACGCGGCGACCCCTATGAAGAGGCAGTCAAAATGGCGCTCAAGGCCGTGCTTGTGTCTCCACGTTTTCTATTTCGCGTCGAAGACGTGCAGGCGGAGCTGCGGCCCAAACCGGTTGGCCAATTCGACATGGCCACGCGACTCTCTTACTTCCTCTGGTCCACTGCTCCCGATGAAGAATTGCTACGTCTCGCCGAACAAGGCCGTCTTCAGGATCCAACTGTGATCCAGGCTCAAGTCGATCGCATGATCGACGACCCCCGCTCGCGATCTCTGGCGCGCAGCTTCATCGGCCAGTGGCTTGGCACTCAAGACGTGGGCGGCCGTGTAGTCCCGCTACTCACCGAATTGCAGCATTACTACACCCCCGAAGTAGCCGCCGACTTGCGCGAAGAACCAGTGCTGCTCTTTCACCATATCCTCGGCAATGGCCGCAGTCTTCTCGAACTGCTCAGCGCAAATTACAGCTTCCTCACAACGCGTCTGGCGAAGTTTTATCAGGTCGAAAAAACGCTAAAAACTCTTCCTGGCGATCAGTTCACCAGAGTCGAATGGCCCGACGACCATCGGGCCGGAGTGCTCGGCATGGCATCCGTCCTCGCGATGAGTTCCCATTACAAACAGGCCAGCCCCGTGCTGCGCGGCGCATGGGTGCTCGACACAATCCTCGGCACTCCCGTTCCACCTCCACCACCGGATGTACCGCCGCTCGAAACTGCGGCGAAATCTGAAAAGGGCCTGACGATGCGCCAGATCATCCAGCGGCACCGTGCCGATAGCGCCTGCACCAGTTGCCACAATCTGATGGATCCCATCGGCTTCGGCCTTGAAAACTTCGACTGGATGGGCCGCTGGCGCGACACGGAAGCGAATGGCTCCCCCATCGATAACAAAGGAACTCTACCCTCTGGGGAATCGTTCTCCGGTCCTGTTGAACTCCGCAAAGTTCTGCTCGAGCGCAAAGAAGAATTCCTCCGCCACCTCACCGGCAAGCTGCTCGGTTACGCGCTTGGCCGCACCATGCAGGATAGCGACCAATGCACCGTGCAGCGCATTGTGGACAAGCTAGGCAAGGACAACTACAACGCGAGAATTCTCATCCACGAGATTGTTTTGAGCAGCCCCTTCCGCAATACACAGGCCCAGGCATCGGCACCCGTCTCGGCAAATCCTGGAGTCAAACGAAACCGCACCCGCCTTCTCGGCGACAAGTGATTCTGATAGTCTGAAGTCAATCTATGGCCCGCAATATTTCCCGCCGCTTGATTCTACGTGCAGCCGGAGCTTCACTTGCTCTTCCCTGGCTTGAGTCGTTGCGAGCCGAACCCAACGGTGCCAGCGATGAGAGGCTCACCGAGCCACCGTTGCGCACTGCCTTTCTCTTCATGCCGAACGGTGTTAGGCCAGACTATTGGACACCGCCCGGCGACGCGGAGCAATACGACATCACTCCCCACCTCAAGCCGCTCGAAGGCCTTCGCGGTGAATTTATTCTGCTCGAAAATCTCTGGCATAAAAACACCATCGGCCGCAATGGCCACTGGCCCAAAGTGCCCGCGTGGCTGTCGGGCGGCTTTGTCGAACGAACCGTTGGCAACGACCTCGACTCGGGCGCAACCTCGATCGACCAGCTTGCGGCGCGGCGCATCGGGCTGAACACACCGCTACCCAGTTTTGAATTGGGCATCGACTCGCCGCGCACCGGCATCGATACCGCCGGTGGTGGCTTCCCCCGCGCACTTGGCTCTTTCCTTTCCTGGGCCGACCCCAAGTCTCCCGTGCCCAAAGAGATCATCCCTCAGCTCGCCTTCGACCGGCTCTTCCGCAACCCCAAAGCCCGTGTCGTCTCGGGAGCCAACCCGCAACACCGTTCCCTCATCGAATCCCTGCAGCGCGACGAAACCAGCGTGCTCGATGTAGTTCTCGATCAGGCCAAATCGCTGCGTCAAAAAGGCAGCACCGGCGATCAGGCTCGTCTCGACGAATACTTCGATTCCGTCCGCGCCGTCGAACGCCGCCTCGAAGCATCGTTGCGCCCGCAAAAGCGTTGGATCAACAAAGGGCAATTTCCTCTCGATCGCCCCGGCCCAGGCATCCCAATGGACCATGCGGAGCACGTTCGCCTCATGCTCGATATCCTGATCCTCGCCTTCTGGACCGATAGCACCCGCATCGCTACCTTCATGTTCGGCGACGCGCAAAGTTCACAGGATTATTCATTCCTCTCTGGCGTTAAGGGCAGCTTCCACGGCCTCTCGCACCATCGCAACATCCCCGCCACGCGGGAGCAATACGAGAAGATCATCAACTGGCACACAGAGCAGATGGCCTACTTCCTGAATCGATTGCGCAGCCTCGACGAAGGCGGTAAGTCCCTCTTAGACAACTCGATGATTCTCTTTGGAGGCTCGCTCAAAGATGGCAACCGGCACGAAGTCGAAGACTTGCCGCTGATCCTCGCTGGCCGGGCTAAGGGAATGCTACGCCCTGGCCGCCGTCTTCGCGCCGCTGCCAAAACTCCTTTGTGCAACCTCCATCTCGCCATGCTGCATCGCATGGGAATCATGGACGCGTCCTTCGGCGACAGCACCGGCGTCCTTGAGGGCCTCTCGTAGCTGGCTCTGCACGGCACCAGATCCGTCGCTACGCTGGCATCCTCAGCCCGGCATTCTAATCGTGCCAGTCCATGCCTTCCCGCACGGAGCGTGAGACCACCGGGAAAGTTCCGCTGGGAGACTTGATAAAGCTGGACGGGCCACTGGAATTGCCCACCAGTGCTCGTGCCACCCCGATGACTTTTGTCGAAGCAGGCAACAAGCATATCTAATGATTTCCGCTGGTGGTCACGACGCTCCCATAAGCAAGCTCGATACCAGGATCGTCGTCTTCCGCTTGGATAGATGCCTTGCCTTGGCGAACACAAAGGTTTGCCCCGCATTCCTTCGCTAAAACCGGTTAAACACCAGTGTCTGGCTAAAAGGCTTGCCTGCGGCGTCCGTACCTTGAGACGTTATCGTCTTGGTCTGGGCATCGCGGGAGATCACGGTTTGGCCTTTCATCTGGTACTTGCTGCCGGTTTTGCTGACTTCATAGTTCGTCGTATTGGCATCGATTCGTTTCACGGAAATCATATCGAAGGGAGCACCTTTGACTGGATAATCCCTGCCATCGTACTTATAGCTGAAACTGTACTTA
>JBKJSR010000761.1:0-4048 GCA_046594355.1 Bryobacter sp. | reverse complement strand
TCCTCGGCACCCTGAACATCACATTTGTTCCTGCCGCGGAGTGGCTGGCTTTGAGCAGTCGCGAGACGGACTATCGCGGTGGCCTGATCGGTGATGAGAACTGGGCGATCAACCACAATCCCGGGAGTGACAGTGACGGCGGATACAACCGTGATAGGCCGGTTGATAAAGCTTCCATTGGGGTTGTCGAGGCGGCCCATAATGGTGCCCGGCTGCTGGAGGAGAGCAGCCGGAATGGTTGCGCGGAGCTGTTGCGCGCTGACGCGGGTGACGGTGGCGCGGGTGCCATTCCAGGTGAGGGTGATGTCAGAAAAGAAGCCGTCGCCGTTGATCGCGATGTCGGTAGCAGTGCCGGTGGAGCGGAGTTGCGCGGGGTCTGTCGAGGTGACAGAAAGAGCGTTGAGTACTTCGTAATCCGACTCTGGCGTTTGGACTGTATTGGTGTTTCGCACGCGTAGTTTGGCGATGCCAGCCGCGCCGAGGAGGTTAGCCGGAATTGCCGCCGAGAGCGAAGTGGCCGAGGAAAAAGTGGTAGCGAGATCAAAGCCGTTCCAGACCAGGACGGAAGTGGAAGTGAAATTCGTTCCGGTGATGGCGAGGCGATAAGCGGGTGCGCCCACAACGGCCGCCGAGGGGCTGAAGGAACGGATTGAGGGAGTCAATACGACCAGCGGAGTCACTTGTACGGAGCAACTTACAATGGCAGTAACATTAGCTGCATCCGTAATGGTTGCGATGAATGGATAGTTACCGCCCGCCGTGGCAGCGATGGTGCCGGAGATTGCGCCGACCGTGCTAAACGAGAGGCCGGGAGGGAGAGCACCGCCAGTAATGGCGAAGCTGTAGCGGCCGGCACCACCGGCTGCCGTGATCGAGCCGATGTAAGAAGAGCCGGCAGTACCGGCGGGGGTAACACAGGCCCCGGTGAGGGGAACTGCAGTACCGAGAACATTGAGAACGCAAGAGACCAAGCTGAACTGGACGGGCGAAATAGAGTTGTCGTCGACTTTGATCGTATAGGTGTGAGTTCCAGGGGCGGTTGGTGCTCCAGATAGAAGTCCGTCACGGCTGAAACTGAGGCCGGCGGGAACGCCGATTGGAGCGGAGAAAATGTAGGGAGAAATGCCGCCGGTGGCAGTTGCGCGACCAGTGAGGCTGAAGCCGACGCGGCCTTCTTTGGGCAGCGTGCCGCAACTGGCAGCGACTCCGCAGTTGGTGATTGTTTTGGCGTCGGTGGCGGAGTAAGCGGGGCTTTCGGAAATGGCCGGAATGGTGATGGTGAGGCCAATGGCGCTGCTGGTGTTGGCACCAGCTTCGGTGACAATCGGGACACTCCGGTATTTGACTGTGAAGTCATAAGTGCCGGGGGGAGCGTCGGAGACACGAGTGGCGTTGAAGGAAGTGACCTGGCGCAACTGGCCATTTTCGGTGAGCGCGTACTGGAATTGCGGGATCGAGAAAAGGTTGGCACCGCCGAAGCCCGTGCCGCGAGCGAAGATAGTGATTTCCGGGCAACTGCGAAGGGTGTTAGTGGGCTGGATGACTAAGGTGGTGTTATTGATGACGCTATTGCGGACTTCAAAGACGAGGCGCCCGAGTACGCCACCGCTGTTGCGCGATTGACGAACGAGGGCGAAGGGGCCGTTGTCGAGGAAGGCATCCATAGTGAGAGAACCGGGGAGTTCGAAGGCCGAGTTCTGCGATCCACCCAGACCATTGGTGTAGCCGACGGAGGCATAGGCGCGTCCGATGCGGGTGTTCTCACCGATGTCCCACTGGATCGAACCGTAGTTGAATTCGATGTCGAAATTGCCGGGGCCAGTATCGGCACGTTCGATCAGAACAACCTGAAAGCTGTTGAGTTTGTCGGCCTTGGCGTCGAAGTAACCAACGCCAATGTAGTTGACGCCGAAGGCGCGCCGGCCGTTGACGGTGTCGGAGCCGTAAGTGACGCTGGCGCTTCTGGTTGTATCTACGTCGGCATAGAAGGGCGCGATCATTGGTATGTTCAGCGTGCGAAGCGAACGGGGAACCCATTCAGCCCTATCACCGACGGCGTTGATCGATCCGAAAGTCATGTTGCCATTGTTGGTAACAAAGGTGCTCTGGTAGCTTTGCCCAAAGAAGCTGATGCCGAAGCCGAGCGAGGCGGACCTGAAGTTGTCGTCGTCATTGCCGAGGGGAGTCGTATTGAAGCCGGCGTTGCCGCGGATGGCCTGGGCCGGGAGAAGCGAGGCCAAAACAAAAAGGGCAAAAAGTGTTTTTTTCATTGGCGCACCTCGAGGACGGGCAAGGAATAGAATTTTTGGCTTTCGCTGAGCGCGAAGAGCAATTGGGGGGATTCGCCGTCGGCGAGGTAGAAGCCTGGCTGGCGGAGACGCTGGAGCTTGGCGATGCCGCTTGCAGCGAGGGTTTCGGAAGCGCCAGAATCGAGATTCCAGCGGAGGAGTTGACCTTGCGAATCTACAGAGAGAAGCGATCCGGAAAATTCGAGTTCAATTTGCGTGAAAGCCGTTATGCGATCGTCGTCGCGGCGTGATCGCTGGATCCAATTGGTGGCGTTGCGTTCGAAGGCGATGAATGCGCCAAGAGTTGCAATGGTGATACGGCTATCGCTTTGGGTGAAGATCGCATCAGCGCCGAAGCTGCCGATCCACGCGGATTTGGAAGAACGCAAGACGCCGTCGAGTTCGAGGAAAAGTATTTCGCCATCGTTGCGCAAAGCGATAGATTTGGCAGTTAGATCCACCGGGGATTCACCCCAGAGGGAGAAGGTGGATTTTGATTTCGACCATAGGCCAACTTGTTTGCCGTCGAGGGAAAAGATAACTTGCTCGGGCCTGGTGGCGTCAATGGTGGTCGATTCGCCGGTGATCAAGTTGCGCCGCTCGAGCTGGTCGTTGGGGAGCGCGAGGACAGCCAGGTCTTGCGAGGGGGAGAGCCAGACGGCGGCGGTGCCCTCCGGGAGCTGGATGCCTGGTTCGTTGCGCAGAGCGCCGGGAAGTCCAGCGAGCCGTCGAAGGCTATTGGATGGCTGATCCCAGAGCCAGCCGAGAGAGGGACTTTCCATTTCGGAGGCTGCGAAAGCCGAAGCAGCAGTACAGAGGATTAAGAGTCGAAACATGGTTATCTTGCCCTTCCTGAGCCAACGGCGAAACGGGGACCGAAAACAGGTGTGCCGCCGCCAATGATGCGAATACTTGGCGGGGTAGTCGTGGTGACAGTTGTTGCGGAGTTACCACCACCGAGCGCAACGCCGAGACCGACAGCGGCTGCGGCGGCGACTCCAGCGATGATGCCGATGGTTGCTCCGCTCATTCCACCTGCCGCAGCTGCGGCGGCGATGTTGGCCTGAGTAACGGTAGTTGTCGCTACAGTGACACCATTGACCTGCGCATTGACGGTGAGGTTGAAGATTCCGGCGACTTGATTGGGTGTGTAAGTGGCGACGGCTTGACCGGCTGCGTTGGTGGTTAGAGTGAGCGACTGAGCGCCGCCGGCAAATGCACCGCTGGGACCGGAGCCGGGCAAGAGGAAAAGCAAGGCAAGGCCTGCGACAGGCTTGTTGTTGCGGTCGCGCACTTCAACGACAGCCTTGGTGGCGCGGCCTTTTTTGAGATTATTTTGCGCTTCGCTTTTGAGGAAGTTGATCTTGTAACCGGTGGCGGCGGGATCCTGCGACACGGAGGGTGTTGGCCCCTGGGCGAGGAATTCCTCAAGACGATCGGTACTGAAGGCGATCGGGCGCAGGGCATTGCCAGAGGCACCCTGGAGCAGCACAAGGGTCAGGCCCGAGGCGCAAAGCATTCTGGATGTACAGTTCAAAACCGGTCTCCTTTTCGCATTCGTTGTCTCTTAGGTATAAGCGTAAAATTGCAAGAAAGCTAGTCAAATATTTTCAAATATTTTCAGCCTGCCTGATATGGCGAAGTTCGTGAGCGGCTACGAGATCGACGGAGAAGTCCATCGGATAGCTCATCCAGGAAGCGAAAGGTGAAATGACCGGAGTACCGCCCAATGACGCGGCCTGCATCGCCGAGGCGAGCGG
>JBKJSR010000760.1:0-5122 GCA_046594355.1 Bryobacter sp. | reverse complement strand
ATTACGATCTGAAAGGCAAAAAGTACCGCTGCGCAAACCGTCATCACATCCCCACGGTTCACCGCGAGACTTTCGGGGTCAAAACTCATCAGCCCAATCCCCGCACTCGCCACCAGGACAGCTCCGACTTCCCTCCACCCCGTTCTAACCCCATAGACGTAGGCACCGACAAAAGGTACCAGCGGGATATACAAAGAAGTCAAGAACCCCACATTCGACGCCGACGTGTACTTCAACGCCATCGTCTGCAAGATCATCCCCACCCCGAGAAAACATCCCGTCGCCATCCCGCCCAGGACGGTCCGCCGTGAAGGCCGACACCGCAAAAAGGGCAAAAGCAGCAGCGCCCCCATCCAGAATCGCAACGCCAGATAAAGCACCGGACTCACATCCACCAGTGCGTCTTTCACCACCACAAAGGTGCTGCCCCAGATCATGGCCGCCATCGCCAGCCCCAACTCCGCCCGCCCGCGTAAACTCATGCCGTCCGTAACAATTGGCATAGGGCCAGATAAATCCGCCTCAAGCCCAGCTCGCGACCTTCCGGGTGATACCACTCGCCTTCTGTATGCGCGCCGCCGCCGGAGCCACCCGCTCCAAGCGAAACCGCTTCCAGCCCCATCGAGAGCGGAATATTGGCATCGGTCGATGCACAATCGAGACGCGATTGAATCCCCAGATGCTCATCCACTTCGCGCATGGTCTTCATCAAACGCGAGTCTTTGTCGAGTTGTCCCCCAGGCCGCGAACCGATCTCGCGAATCTTCGCCGTCAGTCTGCCGCTGCCCCGCATCGCCGTCATCCGCTCGTTCTCACTCACCAGTGCTCGCTCGACGCAATCGGTCAGCAACTCGGCCAGTTCCTCTAGAACCTCGCTGCTCTCGCTGCGCAAATCAAGCTTCGCCCGCGCACTCGCCGGAATCGAATTGATGCTCGTTCCGCCGTCGATCAGACTGAAGTTCGCCGTGCTCCGCCCGTATCGCGTATGCAAAAAACCGGCCCGCCGCGCATGACAATCGAGAAAATCGGCGATCGTCCTGCTCATCGCGTGGATCGCATTCGGGTTCCCTGCATCGCTCCAGCTATGCCCACCAGGCCCCGCGAAAATAATCTCAAAACGCCGACTCCCCAGTGCCTGTGTCGTCAGGTGCTCAAGGCCGGGACCATCGAGAACCAGAAAGGCCTGAAGCTGCTCTGCCATTGGACTCTGTCGGCACAAGTACCGCATCCCGCTCAGGTTGCCTTCCCCTTCTTCACCCACATTGGCCACCAGCAGCAATCCCGCCGAATTGGGCCTCGGTCGGCGCAGGCTATGCTGCTTCGCAATTGCCAGCAACCCAACCAGGCCCGCTCCGTTGTCCGCCACTCCCGGCCCCTGGAATCTGCCATCCGGACCCACCCTGATTTCGTCCCCATTCCTCGGTGCCAGCACCGTATCGAGATGAGCGGTAATGGCAACCCAAGGCCCTTTTGCTTCATCTGGAAGGTTTGCAACCACATTCCCGGACCGATCCACGCGTGCATCGTAGCCCAGCGCCACAAGCTGGCCGGTCATCCACAATGCCCGTTTTTCTTCAAAAAAAGTCGGTGACGCAACCCGGCACAACTCCAGGTGTTTCTCGTTCGTCCAGGCCCTTTCGCGCCCGAATTGCCGCAATGACTCGGCAATCTGAACATCCTGAACCAGTTCCCTCAAACCGCTGCGCGCACGAAACATGTCTTGATGATCCCATGATAAATTCGGGAAACATGAAAGTACTGTTGCTACTGGTCTCGCTAACAGCCTGCGCCGTCTTTGCCCAGACTGGAAACGGTTCCGTCCAGGGTACGATTCGCGATAATTCCGCCGCTGTCGTTCCGGGCGCTAAAATCAGGCTCGACCAATTGGCAACCAATCGCCAATATGCCGGAGCATCTACGGCGGAGGGTTTGTACTTCTTTCCCAGCCTGCCGCCGGGACAATACCTGATCACCGTCGAATTCTCAGGCTTGCAGACCTTCAAAGGCAACCTCTCGCTTCAGGCGGGACAGAGCGCCAGCATCGACGTGACGCTCAAGGTGGCCGATACGGCAACCGAAATCGTCGTCACCGCCACCATCTCCGCCCTCATCACCACGACACAAGCTACGATCGCCAATGTGGTCGAGCGCGAGCGTATCGAACAATTGCCGCTCAATGGACGTCTCTTCACTACTCTCATCGCGCAGACCACGCCCGGCGTCGAAGGCGACCGCGTCAACGGGCTTCGCACCAGCTCGATGGAATTTGTTCAGGACGGCGTCACACTGAATCAGCGCAATGTCGGCGGAGCCCCAGCCCGCCCTCCCGGCCTCGACACCATCCAGGAGTTCCGCGTTGAAACCAGCGTCTCTTCGGCCAAGTACAACCGGCCCGCCTCCACCATCGTCTCTACCCGCAGCGGCACGAATGTCTATCACGGTTCCGGCTTTTACACCATGCGCAACAACGGCATCGGAGTCGCCCGACGCCGGCAGGATTTCTTCTCCAAACCTCCGCAACTGATCCGCAATGAATACGGCGCTTCCTTCGGTGGGCCCGTCTGGATTCCCAAGTTATACAACGGCAAAAACCGTACTTTTTTCTTCACCGCCTGGGAAGAACTCAAGCTCCGCTCGGGTGCGAATTTCGGGTCCACGCTGCCTACCGATTCCATGTGGAACGGCGATTTCTCCGGCCTCATCGACGGCATCGGCCGCCCCATTATTCTTTATGATCCCAACACAACCGCCGGCACCGTCCCTTACACCCGCGTACCCTTTGTGGGTAACCGCATCCCGCTGAGCCGGCAAAGTCCGGTCGCCAAATTCCTTGGGGGCATCACGGCGCGGCCAACCCTCAACGACGTCAACCCGCTCGTCGCGCAAAACTGGTTTGGCCCCAGCCCCAACTCGCAGAATCACCAGACCCTCACCACTCGCATCGATCACCGCATCTCCGACCGGGACCAGATCTTCGGCCGCTACACCAAAAATGTCCGCCTTCTCAGCCAGCGCCGATCCTTCAACAACAACTCCCCGATCCCTCTCGGAAATCTGGCCAACTTCGAATTCTCGCCAGTCTACAGCCAGAATGGAATGTTCTCCTGGACGCGGATCTGGTCTTCCACTCTCTTCATGGAGACCATCGTCACGGCCATGAAGAACGACGACAACTACAACACATCGGCTCCCGGTCTCGATACCGACTGGGCTTCGCAACTCAAGCTGCCCAATCCCTTTAAGGCCAACGGGCTGCCCGACTTTGTTTCCACCGGTTTTAATCTCACCTATGAAGGCCCGCGCCCGCGCAAGGATGTCACCAGACTCTATACGATTGAACAGAACTTCAATAAAATTGCCGGCAAACACCAGATCGAATTTGGCTGGCGCATGCGCAACGAGACTCTTGACGTTTTGCCGGATCAGGAACAAAATCAGGGCCGCCTTGATTTCGGCAGTCTCGCTACCGCGCTCTACGACCCGGCATCCTCGGGCAACAACATCCTCACCGTGCCGCGCACAGGTCACAACTTCGCCAACCTCTTTCTCGGCGTGGCCGGCACTTATACCGCAACCTTCAACCGCGGTTACTACTACATTCGTGGCGCGGAGAATTCCGGTTATGTCCAGGACAACTGGAGAGTTTCACCCGACCTCACCATCAACCTTGGATTACGCTACGAATACTTCTCTCCCGTGCGCGAGAAAAACGACGTTCTCATGGGCTTCGACCTGAAGTCGAAATCCATCGTTACGCCTGTCCCGACCGACAAGCTCATCGAACTGGGCTATACCAATCAGGCCATTCTGAGCGAATTCCAGAAGGTCGGCGTCAAGTTCATCTCGACCGAAGCGGCCGGCATTCCGAACACCCTGATCAACAAAAACTGGTTTGACTTCAGCCCTCGCATCGGTTTTGCTTACAAGCAGAATCGGCTCGGCAGAGCCTGGGTTCTCCGGGGCGGCTTCGGTACTTACCGCTTCCCTCCGCCGCTCCGGACTTTCAATTCGCGCATGCGCTCGAATCCTCCCATGCAGGCCTCGACCAACCGCAATTTCAACAACGCCGCACAGAGTCCAGACGGGCTGGGTAATGGCGGCCTGCGCACGGTTCCTCCGGTCATCGCCGGAGTCAACTCCGAGAATGTACTTACAGCAAATGCAATTGTGCCGTTTACTCCCGGCCAGCCAGGAGCCGTATCTTTCGACGTCAGGCAACCGACTACGTTTGCCAACGAGTGGAACCTGACTCTCGAATCTGAAATCGCCAAAAGTACGGTCTTGCGCCTCAGCTATGTGGGCACTGCGAGCCGGAATCTGGATCAGTGGCAGCGCATTAACGACCAGTCGAACAATTACATCTGGTTCGCCTCCACTGGCCAGCCACTACCGACGGGCATCTTTACCAACACCGCCCGCCGCCCCTTCGACAACCGTGTCTTCGGCCAGATCGAGATCTACCGCAAGACGGCTTATCAAAATTTCAATAGCGCCCAGATCGAAGTGCAGCGCCGCTACGCGCGCGGTCTCGCTTACCAGTTCTTCTACGTGTTAAGCAATTCACTTGGTACGGGCAACATCGCAACCGGAGATAGCTCGACCAACACGGTTTTCAACACCGATGTCTACTTGCCCGGTGCCGTGCCAACCGACTTTGATGCACGAAATCATTTTCTGAATTACCGCCGCGATACCGACATCCCGCAACACCGCTTCCGCTGGAACTTCCTCGTCGATCTTCCGGTCGGCAGGGGCAAGCGTATGCTCGACCGCGTCATTGGCGGTTGGCAGCTTGCCGGTAGCGGCACCTGGCAGAGCCGCTATTGGTCGCTTCCAACTAACAACTGGGGCTCGGTCGACCAAATAGAAATTTATGGTAATCAGCACCCGATTCAGGATTGCCGCAGCGGCCAGTGCATTGCCGGGTATCTTTACTACAACGGCTACATCCCCGCCAACCGGATCAACAGCGTCGATGCTCAGGGCCGTCCGAACGGCGTGATGGGAGTGCCATCCAACTACAAACCGGCACACCTGCCGGTATGGCCCACGCCCGCAAATCCCGCCGTTCGGACGGCCCTGAGCATCGACGCTGTTGATCCGGTTGGCGGGGATGTAGCCG
>JBKJSR010000770.1:0-8986 GCA_046594355.1 Bryobacter sp. | reverse complement strand
CGTCCTCCGCACCGGCATCAGTGGATGTCAAGAGTGGCGCTTACCGCGACTACTATACGCAAAATTACGGCAGCCGTTAGCGCACACCCGCCACCTCCTGCCATCCACTGATGCCGGTGCGGAGGACGAACCGCTCCGCACCCACCCAAAGGGCAGAGTGCCGTCGGCGCGTGTCTCAATCCCGCACGGGAACAGTGCCCTAGCGGATTTCCATGATCTCTTTTTCTTTAGCCTTGGCCGCTTCGTCGACCTTTTTGGTAAAGGCGTCGATCATCTTCTGGATCTCTTCGTGCGAACGCTTTTCTTCGTCTTCGCTGACGAGCTTGTCCTTCATCAATTTCTTCACCTGGTCGTTGGCATCACGACGGATATTGCGCAAAGAAACGCGATGTTCTTCAGCCATGCCGTGCAGCTTCTTGGCCAGTTCTTTGCGTCGCTCTTCGTTGAGAGATGGAATCGGAATGCGGATCAGCTTACCGTCATTCGAAGGGTTGAAACCCAACTCGGCAGAACGGATCGCTCTCTCAATCGCGGCGATTACCGTCGAATCCCACGGGGAGATCGTCAGCATGCCAGCTTCGGGCACGCTGATCGTGCCGACCTGACTGATCGGTGTCGGGGTTCCAAAATAATCAACGCGTACGTTGTCTAGCATGGAAGCATTGGCGCGGCCCGTGCGCACGGAGGTCATGGCGTGGGCCAAGTCGACTAGCGACTTCTCCATGCGGGTCTTGCAATTCGCTTCTACTTGTTTGGGTGTGGTAAATGTTTCGCTCATTTGATCTCGTGAATCAAGGTTCCAATGGGCTCACCAAGAGCCATTCGCATTATATTCCCACGGACAGTGGAATTGAAGACTGAAATGGGGAGACTGTTGTCGCGGCACATTGCGACGGCCGAGGCGTCCAGAATGCGCAGGGCTTTCGACAAAACCTCGGTGTAAGTGACGGAAGTATAGCGAACGGCATCCGCGTGCTTCATCGGGTCTTTATCGTAGACCCCGTCCACCTTGGTGGCCTTGGCAAAGATCTGCGCATGTATCTCGAGGGCGCGCAGGGCAGCAGTAGAATCCGTGGAAAAGAAGGGGTTGGAAGTGCCAGCAGCAAAGAGGACGATGCGGCCTTTTTCAAGATGACGGATGGCGCGGCGGCGAATGTAGGGTTCGGCGACGGCAGCCATCTGGATGGCAGTCATAAGCCGGGTGGGTGAGCCCGCTCTTTCGAGCGCATCCTGCAGAGCCAGGCCGTTGATGACCGTGGCGAGCATGCCCATGTGATCTGCCGCGACCCGGTCCATGGACTTGGCGGCGGCGTCCACACCCCGAAAGATGTTTCCGCCGCCGACTACCAGTCCAATTTCGATTCCCTGTTTTTGAACTTCAGAGATCTCTTTGGCAAACGCGTTGACCGTATCGTTGTCAATGCCAAAGCCCTTGGGGCCGGCCATGACTTCGCCCGAAAGCTTTAAGACGATGCGCCGGTAGCTTGGCATTGGAGCTATTCCGCTGCCGCTTCTTCGCCCGATTGAGTCTCGCCGACTTTGAAGCGGGCAAAGTGGGCCACTTCAATCGCTCCGCCGGTCGAAGCGCTCTTCTGCTTGATCAGCTCGGCAACCGTAAGAGTGTTGTCCTTGATGAAGGGTTGCTCGATGAGACAAACCTCCTCGTAGAACTTGCCCAAACGGCCTTCGACGATCTTGTCGAGAATCTTTTCCGGCTTGCCTTCATTGCGGGCGCGGTCGCGGGCAATGTCGGCTTCTTTGGCGACATGGGCGGCATCCACCTGGTCGCGGCGGATGTACTTCGGATCTGCGGCCGCCACCTGCATGGCGAGGTCCCTGCCAAGTGCCAGCAGTTCTTCGCTATGCCCAGCGGGGCTGGACAAAGCCATCGCAACGGCCAACTGGCTGCCGGGATGAGTGTAACTGGCAATGGTGCCGCTAGCGACACAAATGCGCTCAAAGCGCGGGAGAACAATGTTCTCACCGACTCTGGCGATCTGGGTTTTGATGAAATCGCCTACCGTGACCGTAGGATCCTTGGCAAGAGCTTCGAGAAGAATGGCTTCGACAGTGGCGGCGGTGGAGCTTGCCACATGCGCGGCAATGTCGGTCACCAGACCATGAAATTCATCTGTGCGAGCGACAAAGTCGGATTCGCAATTGACTTCCACAATGACCGCCGACTGGCCGCCGGCGGCGATGTCCACCACAATGAGACCCTGCTTGGCCGAACGAGATGATTTCTTGGCCGCCGCAGCGGCGCCGCGCTTGCGCAGCACCACTTCGGCGTCGTCCAGATTCGCGTTCGCTTCGACAAGGGCATTGCGGCAATCCATCATGCCGGCTCCAGTGCGTTCCCGCAGAGTTTTTACGAGCTGAGCAGTTACTTCCGCCATATGATTACACTTATCCTTTATGCAAGTATGTTACAGGTCTGTTAGTGATTGAGCTATTCTGCCTTGGCAACCGGGGCGGCGGCAACGGGAACTTCTTCCACTTCAGGGGCCTTTTTCGGGAGCGACATCGAAGGAAGATCCAGTTCGCTGATGATGAGTGTTTCGCTCATCAGCTCTTCGGAGTACTTCGGATCGACATACTGTGCGTAGCTGCTCATGTCGATGGAAGAGCCGCTGTCCTCGTCGGCGACGACGTCGGCCACGACAGCATGGAAGTCATGCTCGGTGGCAAGGGCGCGGCCTTCGATGACGGCATCGGCGATCTTCGAGGTGAAGAGCTTGATGGCGCGCAGGGCGTCGTCATTACCCGGGATCACGTAATCCACTTCGTCCGGATCGCAGTTGGTGTCCACTACGCCGACGACAGGGATGCCGAGACGCTTGGCTTCTTTCACCGCGATCGATTCCTTGGAAGAATCGACGACAAAGATCAGGTCTGGGAGGCCGGGCATGTCTTTGATACCGGAGAGGTTCTGCGACAGGTGCTTGCGTTCACGCTCGAGACGGGAAATTTCCTTCTTCGAGCGGCTGCCCCAGGTCCCTTCGGTCGACATGGTTTCGAGCTCGCGCAGACGCTTGATCGAACCCTTGACGGTGAGGAAGTTGGTGAGCAACCCACCGAGCCAGCGGTTGTTGATGTAGTACATTCCGCAGCGGGTGGCTTCTTCGGCAATGGCCTCTTGAGCCTGGCGCTTGGTGCCCACAAACAACACGTTTTTGCCCTGAGCGGCCATTTCGCCTACATAGCGCATGGCATCCTTGAAGAGTTTTAAGGTCTTCTGCAGGTCAATGATGTAAATTCCGTTGCGTTCGCCAAAGATATACTCTTTCATCTTTGGATTCCAGCGTTTAGTCTGGTGCCCGAAGTGAACGCCTGCTTCGAGCAGTTCTTTCATGGAAATCGAGGGCATGACAAGTCCTTTGCTCTGTCGTTAGACAGATATTGATGCATTCTCTAAATGGTTCAGTTTTCCTGGAAGCGAATTAACGCTTGGAGAACTGGAAGCGCTTGCGGGCACCCTTTTGGCCGTACTTCTTACGCTCATGTTCGCGGGGATCGCGAGTGAGCATTCCGAGCTCTTTGAGCTTGGGACGAAGTTCGAGGTTGAATTCCAGCAATGCGCGCGCCACACCAAGCCGACAGGCTTCCGCTTGACCCGTAAAGCCACCGCCGTCGGCAAGGATGAGTGCATCAAACTTGTCATTCGTCTCGGTGGCAAGCAAGGGTTGCCGCACCGTAGCGCGGGCGGTTTCCGTATGGAAGTATTGCTCGAGGGCGCGATGATTGACGGTTATGTCGCCCTTACCAGGACGCAAGAATACGCGAGCCGTGGAGGTCTTGCGGCGTCCGGTTCCAATATATTGATTTAAAGCAGCCACTGAATACCTTTCTCAGTACTTAGGACACCACGACGGTCGGCTCAGGCTTCTGAGCCTGATGCGGATGACGGTCGTTGGCGTACACTTTCAATTTCTTGCCCATATGCTTGCCTAGCGTGTTTTTGGGCAACATGCCCTTAACAGCCAGCTCAATCATGCGAGCGGGTTTGGTGTCATGCATCTGTTTCGCCCCGGTTGCCTTCAAACCACCCGGATAACCGGTGTGATAATAGTAAACCTTCTGATCGACTTTATTGCCGGTCAGGCGAACTTTAGCAGCGTTAATGACGATCACATGATCGCCCATGTCCAGATAAGGCGTGTAGGTCGGCTTGTGTTTGCCCATCAGAATGCGAGCGGCTTTGGTAGCCAGGCGGCCAAGAGTGGAGCCATCCGCATCGATGATGTGCCAATTGCGACTGACGTCTTTTCCGGAGGGTACGTAAGTTTTCATACGTTCGGGTCTCCCTCAAAAAATAGTCAACCCCACAATTCTAGCGCGACTTTTTAGCCTATGTCAAAGTCGAGGCCTTAGAATTTGCGGGCTAAGCGGTTCTGAGCAAAGGGAAAAGGGGTTTTGTGTCGAGATGGGCTGATAACAGTGGCATCGGGAGTTGGGGAGAGAGAGACTTTATGGCAAAAGTCTATAACCCCAATTGAGGATTGCGGTAGCCTCACGAGAAAAGCCTGGCGGCAGCTTGAGGGCGTTCGCGACGAAATCGGGCTCCCACAGCTTCGTATCCATTCTTATGAAAAGTGCTCGGAGGATCTAGGCCGGAAGCGCCTGACGTGCGAGGAGAGGTTGCTGAATTCCCCGGCCGATCCGCTCCCCCACCAGGATGAAATCAAAACTCTTCGGCATTTATAATTCCATTGCAGGAACGCTGTTCGCTACTGAAAGTGCAGCTTGGCAGCGCCGGAGCCCCCTCTCCCCGCTTAAACTATATAGAATGGGTCTTCTACTTTCGGTGCAAACGCTGTCCAAGCAGTTTGGTGCCACCGTACTTTTTCAAAACGTCTCTATTACGATCGAAGACAATCAGCGCCTCGGCCTCATCGGACCCAACGGCGCAGGCAAGTCCACGCTGCTTAAAATCCTGTCGGGGTCTGAGGATTCCGACGGCGGCATTGTCGCCCCCAAGAAGGGTCTCAAGATTGCCAACGTCCCGCAGGACCCTGTATTCCCCGAGGGCAGCCGCATCAAAGACTACCTTTCCACCGACAACCCCTGGTTCGGACTCGCCGGCTTTAGCGATGCAAATCTCGAAACCAACACACTCTCCGGCGGCTGGAAGAAGCGGCTCTCCATTGCCCATGCCGCCAGCCAAATGCCCGACTTGCTCTTCCTCGACGAACCGACCAACCACCTCGATCTCGAAGGAATTCTCTGGCTCGAGCGTTCCTTGCAGCAAGCTCCTTTCTCTTGCGTGCTGATCTCGCACGATCGGCAGTTCCTTGAGAACACTGCGACGCACGTCGCCGAACTCAACTCCGTTTACCCCGACGGGATGTTTCGCGTGGAAGGCAACTACTCGAAGTTTCTCGAGCGCCGGGAACAGTACTTCGAAGCGGAGCGCCGCCGCAAGGAAGGCCTCGAAGCCGTAGTCCGCAAGGAACTCGCCTGGCTCGGACGCAAGGCCAAGGCGCGTACCCGCAAGGCGCAGGCCCGCATCAATTCCGCGAACGCGCTGATCGGTGAGCTGAAAGATATGGATGAGCGCGAGCGCGTGCCGACGGCCACGATGGACTTCACTTCGTCCTTTAGGCAGACCAAGCGTTTGATCGATGCAACCAAGATTGGCAAGTCGATGGGTGGCAAGGTGCTCTTCGAAAATCTCGACGTGGTTCTGGTGCCCGGCATCAAGCTGGGTATTGCGGGCGCGAATGGAAGCGGCAAGTCCACGCTGCTCAAGATGCTGATGGATCAACTGGCACCGGACACGGGTACGATACGCCGTGCGGAGAATTTGCAGATGGTGTACTTCGACCAGCAGCGCGAGCAGCTCGATCCGAAAGCGACGCTTAAGACCGCTCTCGCTCCCAACGGCGACTCCGTCATCTTTCAAGGCAGCGTGATCCACGTCAATGCGTGGGCCAAGAAGTTTCTCTTCGAGGTTGCGCAATTGCAGCAGCCGATCCACCGGCTTTCGGGTGGAGAGAAGGCAAGAGTTCTGTTGGCCAACCTGATGTTGCAACCCGCCGACGTGCTCTTTCTCGACGAACCAACCAACGATCTCGACATCCCGACGCTGGGAGTGCTGGAAGAGTCGCTTGAGGAATTCCCCGGTGCGCTCGTGCTGGTGAGCCACGACCGTTACCTGATGGACCGGATCTCAACTCACGTGCTAGGGCTGGACGGCAAAGGCGGCGCAACGCTCTTTGCCGACTATGAGCAATACGAACAGGATCTGCTGAACAAGCGGGTGCCGGTTGCGAAGCAGAAGAACACAACGCAGACGCAATCGAACACGGCAAGAAAGAAGCTCAGCTACACGGATCAGCGCGAGTACGACCAGATGGAAGCGAAGCTGGCGGATACAGAGGGGCAACTGGCAGTAAAGCAGGCCGAGAGCGAATCGCCGGGAGTGGTCTCCGATCACGTCCGCGTGCAGCAGGTTTATCAGGAGTTGAGTGCGCTCGAAACGGAAGTCGATACGCTGTATGCCCGCTGGGCTGAGCTTGAGGGGAAGCAGTCGCAGGCTTGAGCAAGTGTTGCAGGCAGGTCTATTTGCCCTTGCTGATTAAGCTGTCGAATATCGGCTTGAGTACTTTCACCATCGCATCAAAATCTTTTGACTTAAACAGCAGACCAAGCAAGGTAGCCGTATCGGCCTGTGTCGGTTCAGCTAAAATTCGCAATTCCCAAGCCCAATGCCCCTAAGACCTGCATCGGCTGAAAGGCAATCACCGCAACCGGCGACGCCCCCGTGCCCGCTCCCCAGCGTCAGTACTCTTCACCCAGCCGGTAGGCCCATCGCAGCAACGTAGCGCCCAAAGAAGCTCGCGAGCAAGAAGTACACGCCGAGCAAGCTAAAGCTGCCGAAGCGATTGTAGTGGACGATCTTCCTTGGCCGCCTACTGCCAGCGGATGCGGGTGAATAGCATCATATCGGCAAGCGACATCACGCCGAAAGTAGCCTGCCTGCCGACGGAAAGGAGCGTCTCAGTCAACCGCTGCACATTGCATGCGACTTGCACGCAGCGACCACTCAAACAGGATCACATTATCACGCCAGGTTTCAGTTGGGCCTCCATCAAAATGAGCGGCAAGAGCGAAAAATGAGAAAAAGGGGCGCAGCTTCCACAAGCAACCCAATAAACGGGTTTGAGTAAGAAATCCGTTGCGGGCTTCCGTCCATCGATATGGCCGTCTATGTCAAAAAACCTAATGCCGACCCAAGGATTTTTCGGCCAGCGACCCAAATTCGAGACATTCCCGGCAAGTAGTATGGGTACTAAGTTGCCTATAAAATAGTTAAGGGCAGATCGAGTACCAATAGTACTCGCTCTGCCCTCCGGGTAAGATAAAACTAAGAAACTAAGCGGCTGAAGCTTTACTCTGCTGCATGCTCGCCTGGACCGACCGACCAAGAGAAGAATTTTCTCTGGCGGCAATGGGAAGCGAGGCTGGCTGGTCCTCTAACTTCTTCACTGCATCCAGAACAATCCTTCTCTCTGCTTCTCGACCTTGTTCCTTCAGGTCATTGTCGAATTGCCTGAGCAATCCCGACAGCGCCGTAACGTCGGCGCTAACGGTTCGATGGTTGGACATATCTAATGCTACTAGCGTCGTTCAGAATCGGATTAGGCCATTTCTCACATTTTTTTTCCTGAAGGCCACTTGGTTTCAGTCAGGCAAAAACATGATTGCCATGACTTCAAAGTGAGCCGAAATCGATGCGCCAGACGGTCTGTTGTCGCAAATTGGAGAGCCACACGCTATTGTGCCCAAAACGGATGGCATCGCCACCTGGCCCAACCCACTGTTTGGTGACCTGATTCGTTTTGGCATCGATGAAGGTAATCGGAATGTCGAACACCGTCACCCAGAGGCCACCGCCCCCAAAAGAAACTTCGCCACCACCACCGGGAATCCCCGCATCGATCCTGGCCAGGACAGCATTCGACTTTGCATCGACACGCGTCACGCTGCCATCACCCTGATTCACTGTCCAGACACTGCCGCCACCCGCCGTGAGAAAACGCGGCTCAGGGCCAACTTCAATTTCCTTTAAGACTGTGTTTTTCCTGGCGTCTACCTTCACCAGCTTGGCGCTCTTGTTGGCCGTTACCCAAACGGCACCTTCACTGTAATACGCGGCGACACTACCCGCCGGAACAGTGACCTCAGCCGACATTTTGTTGGTTTTAGGGTCAATTCGCGTCAAAACGCCTTTCGCGCCGCTCACGATCCACACGGAGTCTTTGCTGACAGTAAGGCCGCCTTCACTATCGGCGGGGCCGATCGGGATCGTCGCCAGCAGCTTGTTCGTCTTCAGATCGACGCGGGCCAGACCCTTGCCTGCACCCGTTCCGCGAGCGCCGCAAAGAGGAACCCACAAGCTTCCAAAACCCACAGCAAGGCCGGAACAGGGGCGTGGCCCTACTTCCACTACAGCAACTACTTTGTTGGTCTTCGAATCAATGCGATGCACCGTATTCCTGGGACCGTTCGACACCCAGAGCGCATCGGACGTTACGGCTTGCCAGTCTGGTACTCCCGGTACGCTGATCTCCGCCACCGGCTGGATGGTGTCCATTCCACGCTTCACTCCCGTAGTACTAATGCCTGGTCGTATGACGCTGGACGGCCCTGAACCTTTCTTTTGCGGAGCTGCGGGAGGCTGCTGCGAAAATGAAAATAAGAAGCAAGCCGTCAAGGTAAAAACGCAAAAGCAGCGAATCATCCGGTTAGTCTCCATGTGCGGTCACGACGGCGTTGCGAATCTCCGCATTCTCCGCCGTGCGAGTCAATTTCATCACAGTTACGAAGCTGCTCCAACTCAGCACGGGAGGCAACAGCGTATCGAGAGCGGCCCAATGGGCGGGCGTCAAGAAGTATGCGATCAGCCGACAGGAAGCACCCACCAGAACCGCGGCTATCTGGGCGTGCGCAGTCGCGCGTTTTGAATGCACTCCGTAGAATGGCG
>JBKJSR010000624.1:0-6990 GCA_046594355.1 Bryobacter sp. | reverse complement strand
GCTTCAACCAGACTTTTTTCGCCCGCTGGTCCCTCGTCAATTACTATTCCCGCCACGACGACGATGAGAATGCCCTCGAATGGGCCAAACGGGCGCTGGCCCGCGGGCACGGAGACTTACGCACTGTCTTCACTCATCTGGAATCGAATGGCCATTCCCCATCCGACATCTTGCGGGACGTACTTCCCTCCAGCCGCAACCTGATGCTCGCCTATCTCCGCTACCGCGTTTCTCAACCCGATGGAAATCAGGTCTTTGAAGTCTCCCGCGAGCTTTGCCAACTCATTCGGGTCAAGCCCAGCGGCTGGCCCGGTCTCGATCTCGATCCTTTCGCCAACTGGTTCAAGCGCAGCTTTCCCGCTAGCCCCAAAGAAGAAAAAGCTCTTTGGGCCGCTCTCGATCGTCTGATCGCTCTCGGGAAGGCAAATCAAGCCGTCCAACTCTCCAATCTCCTCAGTTCCCTCGATCCCGGCATTAGCCCGGACAGGCTTGTTCCATGGAGCGAAGCACAACTCGTCACGAACTCAACCTTTCGCGCAAAACCCTCGCAAAGTCCCCTCGATTGGAGGCTGGCCTTGTCTGATTCCGTTTCGGCGCAACTCTGGCCCGATCAGGGCAACGCAACCGTTCTGCTCAGTGGGAACCAGCCGCAAGCCGCCGATCTCCTGACTCAAGTCATCCGCATTCCACCGCATCGGTCCTATCTTTTTGAAGCTCAAACCCAAAGCGGACCCGAGACTTTGAGTCCCGGTTTTGCCTGGACTTTCCGTGACGCCCGCTCCGGCAAATCACTCCCGTTGTCGATCCCTGTCCCGCACTCTGCAGATTGGGCGAAACAAAGCCTGCCCATCCCGGCTTCGAGTGAAGACCGCCTCTGGGTGCTAGTCCTTGAATACCGCCGCGCCTCCGGGACCGTGCGCCGGGAGCAGGAATTGCGGATTCGTTCCGTCTCGCTCACCCCGGCAGGCAGCGATTCCAATGCCGACGAAATACACCCGTGATCCAGCAAAAGTTTGCCGCCGCCTTCACTCTCCTCGCTCTCAGTTTCGGCTTGGCTACTTTATGGCTGCCCGATGCCTGGCCTTTCGTAATTCTTCAACTCTTCTTGTGCCTCGCTTTGCTGGCCCAGCTCTTCCCGCTCGAAAGTCTCAACCTGCGCATTTTCTTCCATCCACTCCTCCTTTTGCCGGCATTTGTTTCCGCTCTCGCGGCATTTCAATTCTCGACGGGCCACACCGCGAATCTTTGGGAATCCCGTCGTTCGGCAATCGAGTGGAGTACCTTTACCGTCGCTGCGTTTCTCGCTTACAATCTCTGCCAGGACGGCAAAACTCGAAGCAAAGCCGTCGAATACTTTGCCCTCGGCTCAGCCGCGTTTTGCCTGCTTTCTGTACTCCAGAACTACAGCGATCCAGGCCGTGTCTGGTGGATATTTGATAGCGGATTTGAGGGTCAGGTCTTCGGCCCCTTCACTTACCATACAAAATTCGCGAACTTCGCCCAACTCGGTCTGGCGGCTGCCGTCTGGACCGCCGCAAAACGCCCTGATCGGCTCTGGGTCCATCTCGCGGCTGCCGCTGTGCTCATCGCCAGTGTGGTCGCTTCCGTTTCGCGTGGTGGCGTATTTGTAATTTCGCTCGAAGCTCTCGTCCTCCTGATCTGCTACTTGCGGTCAACACAAGCCCGCGACACTGGCAGCGGCAATTACGGGCGATCGAGACTCCGCCTCGCCGTCTTCGCCCTTCCCGCGCTTGGCCTTGCGATTGCCCTGCTCGGTCCCGAATCCTTCCTCTCCCGCTTAGCAAGCACCGACTTCTCACTCGATGCGCGATGGGCCATCAACCAGGCGGGCATCGACATGGCGAAAATCTACTTTTGGTCCGGTTCCGGCCTCGGAACCTGGAGTACTGTCTATCCGGAATTCGCCCGCTTCGACCTCGGCCTGCGCGTCAACCAGGCCCACAACGATTGGCTCCAATGGCTCATCGAAGGCGGATTTCCGTTATTGCTGCTCACTTTCTGCATTTGGTTTTGTGCAATCCGCGCGGCCCGCCTCGAGTGGTGGTCGCTTGGCTTTGTCTTTGTCTGGTTCCACGGGCTCTTCGACTATCCAATGCAACAAACACCTGCTTTCGCCGCACTTCAGTTTGCCTTCTGGGGTGCTGCTCTGGCAACACTTCGCCCGATTGCCAAGCGGGAAACCATGTAGCGCTAATGGATCATCCCCACGCGAATTTCGGCCAGGGCAAACTCTTCCTGTTTCGGCTGGATCGCCCGCCGCAACAGCTCGCTGCTGGGGTTGTACTCTGGCACAATGTCTTTTAGCGCAAGGATCAGTTCGTCGAACTTTCGCGCCGCGCACAAATACTGCAAATGGCTCAACTGCTTCTCCATGCGGCTCCAGGATTGCGTCGTGCCCGAAAAAATCTTGATCTTTTCGTGATAAGTCGGCAATACATCCTCATCGAGTGCGTTCACCTCTTCGTACAACTTTTCCCCGGGCCTCACCCCGGAAAATTCCACTTTGATGTCCTCGTCCGGCTTCAGACCCGAAAGTAAAATCAGATTCCGCGCCAGATCCAGGATCTTTACCGGCTCGCCCATATCCAGAACGAAAATTTCTCCACCCTGTCCCATAGTGCTCGATTGCAGCACAAGCTGCGACGCCTCTGGAATCGTCATGAAGTAACGCCGCATCTCCGGATGAGTCACCATCACCGGCCCGCCTCTTGCGATTTGCCTCTTGAAAATAGGCACCACGCTGCCGTTGCTCCCCAGTACATTACCAAAGCGGACAGAGACGAATTTTGTGTCTCCCTCGTTCATGGAACGGATCACCATTTCGGCGATCCGCTTGGTTGCTCCCATGACATTGGTCGGTCGCACTGCCTTGTCCGATGAGATCATCACGAAGTCTTCCACCCTGCAGTGTCCCGCTGCCATTGCCACGTTCAGCGTTCCAAATACGTTGTTCTCTACAGCCTCGTAGACGTGCGCTTCCATCATCGGCACATGTTTGTAGGCTGCCGCGTGGTAGACGATCGAAGGGCGGTAGTGTTCGAATACCTCGGCCAGCCGTTGCGGATTCTGGATGCTCCCAATCTCGGGGCAAAACTGCAATTGCGGAAAAGTTCGCGCCATCTCCTGTTCGATCTCAAACAATGCGGATTCCGACATGTCATAACCCACGACCGTTGCCGGCTCAAATCGCGCAATCTGACGGCACAGTTCCGATCCGATCGATCCTGCCGCGCCAGTTACTAACACCGCCCGGCCTTTGTGTTTCGCCCGGATCCGATCCTGTTCCAACCTTACCGGCGAGCGCCCCAGCAAATCTTCCACCGCTACATCTCGCAGTTGCCTCGCCAGTCCCTTGCCTTCCATCAGTTCTCCGAGACCTGGGATTGTAAGTGACCTTAATCCTGCCTTGCGGCAGTTTTCGAGAATTCCCATCATCTGTTCTCCCGTGGCCGACGGAATCGCAATCAGCGCGCAATCGATCTTGTAGCGCTTCGCGACGCCCGCCAAGTCTTCTCCACGGCCCAAAAGCCGGGTGCCGTGAATTACCAACCCCTTCCCGCCCATCTGGTCGTCGATAAAGCCTCTCACCTGGTAACCCAGGCTCGCATTATTCCGGATCTCCCGTAACAGCGCCACTCCCGCCGCGCCAGCTCCATAGATCACTGCGTTTTTATAGTTTTGCCCAACAATCCGGCGAACCGTGAACTCTCCCATCAGCATCGCTCCAGCTCTGGTTCCAGCCGCAAGTACCAGGCTCAGCAGAAATTGTATGAAGTAGATCGACCGCGGGAATCCGGGAATGCTCAAAGCCAGGATCAGCGAACCCGCGCCCGTTGCACAAAGCTGCACCATCATCAACCGCGCAAAATCCTGGACACACACGTACCGGAAGGAATGATTGTGTACCCGAAAGGCAAGCGAGAATAGCAGCTTGATGGGAAGGCTGATCAGCATCGCAATCTGAAAATGCGGCCAATACGCTTCGGGGATGCTTAAGTCGAAACGCAACAGAAAGGCGAAAAACACGGCGATCGCCGCGATCCCCAATTCCACTGCGGAAACGAAAAGTTTCCGGTGTCTTAGTAGCCGCTTCGCCGCGCTGTAACTCTTTACAAAAAGGTCTGTAATGTTCATTTCAATTCTTCATGCCTACATGTCTTTATGGATGTGCAAACCCGGCCCAAATATGCCTGTCTGAACTGCTGCTTGCCGCTTCACAAACCACGGTAATGACCCGCTCTTGATCTTCAAGCGTCAAGTTACTGGAACTGGGTAGGCAGATACCGCGGCGGAATAAGTCTTCTGCGACTCGCCCCCCATATCGCTCGCATTTCTGGTAGAGCTTTTGCAAATGCATCGGTTTCCACACAGGCCTCGATTCGATGTCCGCCGCATTGAGCAGGGAGATCAGTTGGTCCCTGTCGATTCCAAATTTCTTCTCCTCGATCAGAAAGCAACTCAACCAGTTCGTATGCAGGCCATAAGGTGCCTGAGGCATAAGCGTGATGCCATTCAAATTCTCGAAGGCTTCCGCATAGCGGAAAGCGATGATGCGCCGCTCTCTTACCCGCTGATCCAGCACTTCCAACTGTCCTAGCCCAATGCCTGCCAGCACATTGCTCAGCCGGTAGTTGTAACCCAGTTCGGAGTGCTCAAACGCGATCCCGGCGTCGCGTGCCTGCGTTGACCAAAAGCGTGCTTTTTCCACCCAGTCCCGGCGGCGGGATACTAACATCCCTCCACCCGTCGTCGTAATTATCTTGTTGCCGTTAAAGGAAAACGCCGCCACATCGCCAAGCGTTCCGGCAGGGCGGCCCCGATACGATGCCCCCATTGCCTCGGCGGCATCTTCAAGAATCGCTACGCCGTACCGGGCGCAAATAGCGGTAATTGGGTCCATGTCGGCGCACTGGCCAAATAGGTGGACAACCACCAGCGCTTTTGGAATCCGGTTTATGGCCGCCCTCTCTGTGAGGACACGATCCAGAAGTCCCGGATCGAGGTTCCAACTCGCTGCTTCGCTGTCGAGAAAAACCGGCTTCGCCCCAAGATAGAGCACGGGATTGCAACTCGCGGCAAAGGTCAGCGTCGGGCAAAGTACCTCATCGCCCGGCCCCACTCCAAGCAGCCGCAGGCCAAGGTGAATCGCCGCCGTACCACTCGAAAGCGCCACCGCCGCAAGGCCCAGGCGCTCCTCAATCCGTTGCTCGAAAGCATTCAGATTCGGGCCAACCGTTGAAAGCCAGTTGGAGCGGAATGCTTGCTCGACATAGCCGACTTCGCCGCCCGACATGTGAGGGATCGAAAGCAAAATTCTCGCCATGTCTAACTGAGTTCCCCTTCAATTTGGTCATCCGCTGCTACGATACTCACCTGAACTCGAAATTTACGGTTATCTTGTTCGAAATAGCATGCCTCTTCGATACGGTTCGTCGTCAACGCCCGCAGCCGCCGAATCAACTCACCTGATGCCTTCAGATCCTTTTTCCGGTGCGCCGGCCTGGCACCCTCCGGTTGGCGAATCCTCCGGTGCCGATTGCAAGCGAGGTCTGCCCACGCTGGACGAAAGACTTCAAACTCCAGATCGAGTGCCTTCTGGAAAAGCGCATCGGCGGTATCCGATGGCTCGATCGGTAATTCGCGCTGGTGTATGTTGTCGCCCTCGTCGATCCCTTCGTTCACGAAGTGCAAAGTGGCACCAAAGCGGGTTTGATTGAGAATCGACCAACTCGGCGTATGCCATCTGCGGTTCTCAGGCAATAAGGCGGGATGCAAGTTGAGGACCATCCTCAAGTCTTTTGCATGCGTAGCGCCAGCCCCGTCGGCAACCACCAGGCAAGCTGGAACAACCCTCTCACCCAATAGAAATTCCAGCACGCGGACCGCGATTGCCCGGTCGCCGCCAAACCCGATTCGCGGCCCGGCTGCATTCCCGGACTTTTTTGCACATGCAGATGCGGCTCTGGTTTGACTCATTTCATAGGCCCCGAAAAGTTTGGCATCGTCGCATGTCCTTCATGACTGATCCCGGAGCGAGTTAGCACACAAGCCATCGTCATCCAGAGGATCTTCAAATCGAGCTGAAAGCTCTGTTGCTCTACATACCGCACGTCTAGTTCCAATCGCGTTTCCCACGCCAGAGCATTCCGTCCCTGTACCTGCGCCAAGCCGGTTATACCAGGCAAGACTTCGTGCCGGCGGGCTTGGCGCAGGTTATACAGCGGCAGATACTCCGGAAGCAATGGGCGCGGCCCCACCAGACTCATTTCTCCCCGCAATACATTCCAGAGCTGGGGCAATTCATCGAGGCTACTGCGGCGCATGAACTTCCCCAGACAGGTGATCCGCTCCTCGTCGCCCAGCAGTTCACCTTGGCGATTAGTGGCTTCAGTCATACTGCGAAATTTGAAAACAGTAAACAGCTTTCCGCCCAGTCCCGGCCGCTCTTGCCGGAATAGGACTTTCGATCCCAAAGTGAACCGGATCAATAGCGCCACCAGTCCCATTACGGGCAAACTCAACAGGAGAAGCGCTGCCGACGCCAATATATCCAAGCTTCGTTTCATCCCGTCAGCCTCCACTCTTCTGTGCGTCGCTGAGAATCCCGCTGTAAAAACCAACGAGTTCTGCGCTCAGCTTGGCGGAACTAAACTCCGTCCGTGCACGATTCTGGGCCCGGCGGCCCATCTCTTTCACGAACTCCGGCTCGTCCAGAGCTCGCTTCATTCCCGCGGCAATTGCCGCAACATCGCCACATTCGTGTAACATACCTGTAACTCCATCCACCACTGCGTCGCTGATCCCGTAGATCCTGCTCGCAAGAGTCGGCACCCCACACGCTGCGGCTTCAATGATTACGCTTCCAAATCCTTCCCGGTAGCTGGGTAAACACAAGAGATCGAAAGCCGTCATATAAAACTCTGGCGTCTGCGTCCAGCTCACGAACCGGATCCGATCTGCGGATCCTCC
>JBKJSR010000623.1:0-2618 GCA_046594355.1 Bryobacter sp. | reverse complement strand
GGTTATTACACGGATGGCAGCACGCCACCAGATTCTCCCAACTCGTTGGGCCGCCGCGCGATCTCGGCATCACATGGTCCAGAGTCAGCTCTCCCGCCGGCATGATCTTCTGGCAATACTGGCAGGTATAGCGATCGCGCATCAGAATGTTCTTCCGCGATAGCGACCGCGTCTGGTGCGGAATCCGGCGGTAATCATGCAGTCGAATCACACTCGGCAGGCGGACCTCCCGGCGTGCGGAATGGACATGGATCTGCGTGTGCTCCTCGGCGCTGGCGGCACCTTTGAGAATCAAAACCAGAGCGCGCCGTGCGGCACACACATTAATTGGCTCGAAGCTGGCATTGAGGACCAACACCGGCTTGTGGAGTCGATCGAGGGCGTGTCGATCGTGCGTTCGTTCTGACATCGGAGCTCCTTAGACAAACTGCGACAAGGCGATTGCAGCCTCCGGTCCCCCACCGATCCGGCGATCGGCGCGGGCCAGAGCCAAAATGGCGACATACGACGCTCCTGCCCTTTTCAGAGTGAGAGCGCATGCATTGGCAGACGCGCCCGTAGTGAGCACGTCGTCGACAAGTAAAATCCGTTTGCCCCGGATCAGTTCGGGGTTGGTCACACTAAAAGCGCCGTTGACATTCATACGCCTCTGCTTGCCCGTCAGGCCAGCCTGCCTGGCCGTATTTCGCCGGCGTTTCACCAGCGTCCTCAGCGGCAGTTGCGACACCTTGGCAACCTCCAGCGCCAGCACTTCAGCCTGATTGAAGCCGCGCTCGCGCCTGCGCCGTGGATGAATCGGCATGGGCGTCATCAAATCAAACACCGCCTCGCGCGGTAGACCCGTGCGCAGGAACGCACCTAGCGGTTTGCCCAGACGCTCCATCGATTCGTACTTGAACAAGTGGATCAACTCGCGCAAACGGCCTTCATAGGCTCCAACACAATACATTGCGTCGAAGTGCGTCAGGCCCGCACGGCACAAGCGGCAACGGCCATCGAGATCGAGCGCCGACTCGGAATAAAACGGAGCATGGCACTGCACGCAGAACGCGTCGGCGGAAAGTGGTTCGGGGTGGGCAAGGCAGGAAGGACAAACAGGACAGGTGGGGAATCCGCTCAGGCGGGTGTTACAGATGCGGCAGTCGTCGGGAAACGTGAGCGCAAGAACACCCTCGGCGGCTTTGGTGACTATCTCATGCGCCGCCGAAAATCTGCCCTTCGGACCCGCAAAAAACGGCATCCTCTGCGGCGTGATCGCATCAATCAGGTCGCGAACAAGAGTTTTCGCGAAGATGCACCTCCCAGAAGCTATGATTGTATCTCAAGATGCCTCCTGACGAACGGGGACAGTCCCCGCCTCCAGCCCCCTCCGGCCCGACCGACCTCGAGCAGCAACGCCGCCGCCTCGAAACCCTGGGCCGTCTCTCCGGCAACTTCGTTCACGATTTCAATAACCTCCTGATGGTGATCGAAGGTTACACCCGCATGCTACTTGAGGAGCCCAACCTCAGCGCCACTGCAAGTGAAAACGCACAGGAAATTCTCCGCGCTTCCGAACGCGCCTCCGCCCTTACCCAACAACTTCTCGCCTTCTCGCGCAAGAAGAGCAGCGAGGCGAAACCCATCGAGCTGAACTCGCAACTGCGGCACATGCGCCAGATGCTCATGCGCCTGCTCGGTGAAACCGTACGCCTCGAATTCGAGCTCAGCCCTCAACCCTGCACGATCCTCGCCAACCTGAGCCAAGTCGAGCAGGTCTTCCTCAATTTGATCGTCAACGCTCGCGACGCCATGCCCGTAGGAGGGAAAATCCTCGTCCGGACCCGCATCACCCCCACCGAGGTTCTGCTCGAAGTGGAAGACAATGGCACCGGCATTCCCGAAGAACTTCTGCCCCGCATCTTCGAACCCTTTTTCACCACAAAGGAAGAAGGCAAGGGCACCGGCATCGGCTTAGCCCTCGTAGATGAGACGGTACGCGAGTGGGGAGGCCGGATCGCCGTCTCAACCGAAGTAAAAGCCGGGACTCGCTTTGAGATCCAGATTCCGCGCTGGATGCACACGGAGACACAGCCAGCCGCGATTGAAGTCTCCCATCGAGCCACGATCCTGATCGTCGAAGACGAGGACGGCGTCCGCTCGCTGATCCGCCGTGTGCTGGAACAACGCAATTACCGCGTGCTCGATTCGGCATCGGAAGAGAACGCGCTCGAACTCGCCCGCAGCGAAAAGCAGCTCGATCTCCTCATTACCGACATCGAGATCCAGGGTGGCCAGGGCACCAACGTCGCCAGCCTGGTTCGTCTCATCCACCCCGGCATTCGAATTATCTTTATTTCCGGGCACCTCCAGGAGCTGCCTGGAAGGAACGAAATCGCTCTCCAGAAACCTTTTTCTCCAAATACCCTAGTACTAGCAGTACAGGATCTACTACAATCTTCATAGCTCTTCAAAAATAAGCTAAAGAGCGCAGGGTATTTTGTCGATTGCTCTTATTAAGAGGCTAAAAGTGCAAGAACAGCTATTTAACAGGGAAGCAGCTCTCGCCCGCGTAGGCGATGACGAGGAACTGTTGGCCGAGCTGGTGCAGATTTTCCTCGACGATTACCCGAATAGCA
>JBKJSR010000591.1:0-7406 GCA_046594355.1 Bryobacter sp. | reverse complement strand
GCCGAGACCATGTTCGGCGGCAATCGTTCCCCCGAGCGCGACGCTTTTGCGGGCGAAATCGTCCATGAGCTTTTTGCCTTCGGCGATCAGGGCCTCGCTCGAGGGGAAGAGATTGACGTGTACATGGGCGTCGCCGATGTGGCCGAAAATGGCGTGGGGGGCAGGAAAACGGGCGGCAATCTGATCGCGATAGAAAGCGAGCATTTCACGATTCTTTTCGACTGGAACCGAGAAATCCGAGCCTAGCTTGGAGAAACCCATCTGGCGGACCAGTTGAATGACTTTTTCGGCCAAAGAGTGACGGAACTCACGGAAGCGTTCCCGATCGGCCTCCGTCGAGCCGAACCAACTCTCATCGGCGAGCGCGTGCTGAAGTGTCAATCGATCAACCCAGGCATCGACAGCGGAATCATCCTCGACGATCTGCTCCACGATTACGCAGGCGACAGCGCTGGGGGGCAGGTCGGAGTATTTTTCGCGAATCAGATTGAGGGATGGCTGATCGGCATACTCGAGCATGCGTAAACCTGGAATGGGACGCCAGGCTTCGACGGCGTTGATGGCGTCTTCGTCGGTAGCAAAGAAGACAATGCCGTTGAGGAGTTCTTTGGGGAGTGGGAGGAGTTCGAGTTCGGCTTCTATGAGGACCCCGAGGGTGCCTTCGGAGCCGGCGAACAGATCAATCCAGTCCATACCGGGCTGGAGGGGATAACCAGCCGAGTGTTTAGTGGAAGCGGGACGATGGACGGGCTGGACACTGAAATTGATCGCATCGCCACGACGGACATCGAGAATGCGGCCATCCATCAAGGCGACGCGGAGACGGCGGATCCAGCGGCGCGTGGCACCGTACATGAAGCTGCGCGAGCCGCAGGCATTGCAGGCGATCGTGCCGCCAATGGCGGCCATGGTCTCGGTAGGGTCGGGAGGATAGAACTGGCCAGACCGCTTTGCCGCGGCGTGAAGATCTCTGAGGATGGCACCAGCACCACACACTGCGAAGCCGTCGTGGATGGAGATGGTGTTGAATTTCTCAAGCGAGACGGACCAGCCGCCCTCGGGAACGCGACCGCCGGTGAGTCCGGAGCCCCCACCGGCTATGGTGAGGGGGACGGCATCGGCCTGTGCTTCGGCGAGTATCGCGAGCAGCTCGGGCTCGGTTTGCGGGATCAGAATCTTGTCGGCATGCCCCTGGTAATTCGAGGCATCTTCGAGATAATTCCACATGGCGATCAGACCTCCAGAATGACCGGCACGATGAGGGGTCGGCGCTGAGTCTCTTTGTTCAGGAAGCGTTTGAGATCAGTGCGGATTTTCTCCTGCATGACACCCCAATCGCTGCGCTCTTCGCGGCTTGAACTTTCTACTGTCTTCATGACGACCTGCTTGGCGAAGGGCAGAAGATCACTGGATTCTTCGAGTGAGACGAAGCCCCGGCTGATGATCTCCGGCGGGCTCTGCAACTGGCCGGTCGCCTTGTCGATTGCGAGCACCGGGATCACGAAGCCATCCTGAGCCAAACTGCGGCGATCACGAATGATCATGTCTTCGACGACATCGCCGAGCGAACCCGAATCGATGCAGATGCGGCCGGTATTGATTTTCTCGCCCTTGCGCGCACCGCGCTGGTCGATGACCAGGCTCTCGCCATTCTCAACGATGAAAGTGGATTCGAGACCCTTGCCTTCGAGGTGTTTGGCGAGTTGGGCATGGCGTACGAGTTGCAGGTATTCTCCATGCACGGGCATAAAGTACTTGGGGCGAACGAGGTTGAGGATGAGATTCAGTTCCTCGCGGAAGCCGTGACCGGAGACATGGACGGGGGGAGAGCCACCGCCGTAAATGAGATCTGCACCGCGACGGGCGAAGTGGTTCATCATGCGGCCAATGGGCTTTTCGTTTCCGGGGATGATGCGGCTGGACAGGACCACCGTATCGCCGGCCTTGACGGAAAGGTTCTTGTGGCTGTCGACAGCAACGCGGGAGAGGCTGGACATCGGCTCGCCCTGGGTGCCGGAGACGATACAGCAAACTCGGTGCGGCAGGGTATCCATGATGTCCTGCGGGCGAAGCAGAAGATTGTCGGGAATACGCAGCAGCCCGAGATCGTGCGAGATTTCAGTCGTAGCGAGGAGGCTGCGGCCGAGGAGTGCAACCTTGCGATCGTACTTGGCCGCGACATCGAGAATCTGCTGGATGCGATGGATGGAACTCGAGAAACAGGAGAAGACCAGGCGCTTGGTGGCGCTGGCGAAGATCTGTTCCAGGCGAGGACGAACGGCGCGTTCCGATTCTGAATAGCCGGGGCGTTCGACGTTGGTCGAGTCGCTCATCAGGAGCAGCACGCCGCGCTTGCCGTATTCGGCGAAGGCGTGGAGGTCGAAGTGTTCGTCGTCGATCGGGGTCTGGTCGATCTTGAAATCAGCGGTGTGCAGGACGATACCCAGGGGAGTCGTGATCGCGAGTGCGACACAGGAGACCGTTGAGTGGGTGACACGGATGAAGTGTACGAGGAAAGGGCCGAGCGTGATCTTGTCGCCCGGCTGCACTTCGTTGAGATTCGCTTCCTTGAGAAGGTGGTGCTCTTCGAGACGGCGCTCGGCCATGGCCAAGGTGAACGGAGTGCCATAGACGGGAATGTTTAATTGCGATAGCAAATATGGCACTCCGCCGATGTGGTCCTCATGGCCGTGGGTGAGAATCAGGGCGCGTACTTTCTCGCGGTTTTCCTTGAGGTAAGAAAAATCAGGCGTGACGACATCGACACCGAGCAACTCGGAGTCGGGGAACATCATACCGGCGTCGATGACAATAATGTCGTCGTTATAACGGAGGGCCATGGAGTTCATGCCGAACTCGCCGAGGCCCCCAAGGGGGATTACTTGTAATTTGCCTGTTGGCATTCTGTTGTTAGCTTCCACTTAAGGATAAACTGTCGGCTGCATGAAATATATTCTCTTTGCAGGATTTGCAGGAATGCTGCTGGCGCAGCCGCCGGGATACAAAGCGTTAATGAACGGGAAAGACCTGAGCGGCTGGGCGCCGAGGGGTGACGGAAAGTGGACCGTGATCGACGGAGGGGTGCTGGTTGGACAGCGCGAATACGATACGAAGTCGCTGGCCCCCGGCAAGCGGTTCACGAGCGAGAAGGAGTATGTGCAGTGGCTGAATCATCAAGCCTGGCTCTATACGAACGAGAGTTTCGAGCAATACGACCTGCACGTGGAATTCTGGACCAAGGCACGCGGCAATAGCGGCATCTCACTGCACGACACAAGCCGGGCGGAGAATGCGATTGCTTGGCCGCCGGATTTCACGAAGACTCCGGCGAAGATCGCCTACGAAATACAGATCAACAACAACTATCCGGATCCGCATCCGACCGGCAGCATCTACGGCTTTGTCGATGCGCCAAAAGACGCATTGCGCGAGAACCAGTGGAACGTGATGGAAATCTCCGTGCGGAAGGATTCGATTACGGTGAAGCTGAATGGGCGGGAAGTCGCAAAGGCCAAGCCAGACCCGAAGAGACCGACGAGCGGCCCGATCGGTTTGCAGTTGCACGATCAGTTCAGCATGATCCACTTCAGGAATATCTGGATCAGGAATGGCGCTTGATTCGCCTTCAGGGCATCGATCCAATGAAAGAGGCCGCCCCGGTTGAGGCGGCCTTCTTGCAGAGGGAATCGCGAGCCGGTTAGAACTGGATGCGGAGCCCAAGTTGTATGTTGCGCGGACCGACATTGGTTGTGCCGGTGACGACGCCAAAGTTGGGGCTCGAAATGTCCGTGTTGGCGCGCGCAAACTGCGGAGTGTTCGTCATGTTAAACATCTCGGCCCGGAACTGGACCTTGTAACGCTCGCGAAAGCGGAAGTTTTTGAGAATCGCGACATCCGCGTGGCTGGTGCGCCCAAAGCGGATATTTGGCGCCCAGCGCGTCATGTTTCCCATTTCGTAAGTACCGGGGCGGACGAAAGCCGACTGGTTGAACCACTTGTCGGGAGTTGGGTTCTCGACGGCGGCAGTCTTGAGATCGGCGACATTGGGACGCTGGATCTGGAAGCCGTAATTGGCGAGAGTGTTCGGGGCGGTGAAGCCGAGGGGAAGGCCGGAACCAAAACGCACGATCGAGGAAACCTGCCAACCGCCGACGACGGCGTTGGCCACAGGATGCATGCCGGTGAGGTACTTACGGCCTTTGCCAACAGGCAACTCGTAGACGAGAGCATTGACGAAGCTTTGTGGCAAGTCGTGAGCGGAGATGGATCGATCCACTCTCTGGTTATAGTAATCGCGCATCGTGTCACCCACCTCCCATCCCTGCCATTCGCTGGCATTATCGATGGCCTTGGACCACTGGTAAGTAGTGAGAAGGTTTAAGCCACCGGACACCTGCCAGTTGTAACGAACCACGAGGGCGTTGAAGCTGGAACTCGCTCCGGGAGTGTCGCCACTCAGATTGACTGCGGTGAATTGCGGGAAGGGACGGAGGAGCCGATTTTGAGGGACAGTGCGGCCGGCGAGAACTCCGATGGGAATTGCGCCAAAGAAGGGATTGCTCACCGGGGCGTCGAGGGCAGCGCCGAGAGAAAGATGCCTGGGCTCGAGCTGATTCGCCTGTTGTCCCGTACCGTAGAGAAGTTTGCGGCCCTGCGAGCCCGTAAAGCCAACTTCGAGCACCATACCGCGCTTGATTTCGTACTGGACGTCGAAGGAGAAGTTCTGAACGTAGCCGAGCGGGTGGAGGCGGGGGAAAAAATTCACGGAGTCGCCGACCTGCGTGCGCAACCCCTGCGTATTGCCTACGGGCTGGTTGAGGCCGTTGGGATATGGATTGCGAAGCAGCGCGTTGGAGTTTGGATTGATGCCGTCGCCGCCGACGGTGGATACCCAGGTGGTTGTGGTGGAGAAACCCTGATTGGAGCCGCCACCGCTTTGGGGATAAAACATGCCGTAACCGCCGCGGAGGACGAGTTTATCGGTGAGTTTGTAGGCGAGGCCGATGCGAGGAGCGAAGTTCAGCCAGGCGGTATCCCATGAGGTACGGTTGTCTTTGTTAACGAAAACGAGCCCGCCCTTAAGGGGTAATCCCGTTTGTGAAGCGAGCGGGCTGGCGATGTTGGGATTGAAATTATTGAAGCGGTCGTAGCGCTCGGTGCGGCCCAACTGGGCTTCCCAACGGATGCCTATGTTGAGAGTGAGACGACGGTTGACGCGCCAGGCGTCCTGAAGATAAAGACCGTAGTAAGGGGAGCTGATCGCAGTGGCTGCATTGATCGGCGCCGAGCCGCCGGCACCAACACCGAGCAGGAGACTGGCCAAACCATCACCGGTAGTGGTGGCGGCGACCGCGGCTATTGGGCCGGAAGTCAGGCCGCGAGTGAAGCTAAAAGTCGGAGTGTTGAAGTCCGTCAGATTTAGACGGGCGAATTCCCCCATCCAGCCAAACTTGAGGGAATGCTTGCCCAATTCTTTAGTGGCGTTGACTTGCAGATTATGAGTTTCGCGGGGAACGTTCAGGAAGCGTGGATTGCCAAAGCTGGCGTAGCCTTGCATGTTGAAACCGGGAAAAGTCTGAGCCTGGAATTGGGATACCAGTGCGGCCGGCAATCCAAGGGTGGTTGCGTTCAAACCTTGGGAAGGCGAGACTTGATTTTCGCGCCAGCGCCCGGAGCCAAACAGAACGTTAAGGACCCATGTGGGTGAAGGAGTGAAAGTCGCTCCAACGACGGCATGGTGGCGGGGGTTTACGTCGGAGAAGTTTGTATCCGCGCCGTTGCCGAAAAATACCGGCGCAACATTTTCCTGCCAGGCTTTGGTCATTCTGCCGAACATCGTGAACTTTTCGTTTTTGGCCCAGTCGATGCGGATATCCATTCTGTCGTTGACGGTACGGGTTTTGTCGGCGAGGGCAAAGTTGAGCGTGTTGTTCAGGGGGTCGCCGGCTGAATTGCCGCTGGGGAAGAGGTTGAGCACCTTTTGGCCGACAGGGTCGAACAAAGAAGGCGGGATGATGTTTCCAGGGAATGCGTCACGGACAAAGCCTGGACCATCTGGATTGGGCCGCGTGGTGAAGGGATTGTAGATGGGAGACACACTGCCGTTTGCATTGCGGGTTTGAGAGAAGTTGCCTGCACGCTGGAGGCTGGTGGGGACCGTCGTGATGCTGGTGGAAGGGCTGGCTTGCCGCATGCCCTCGTAGGTACCGAAGTAGAAGAGGCGCTTCGACTTTGAGATCGGCCCACCAATCGATGCGCCGAATTGGTTGCGCTGAAAAGTGGGTCTTGCGAGACCGGCACGGTTGTTGGCCCAGGCATTGGCGTCGAGCTGATTATTTCGCAAGTATTCGAATACCGATCCATGGATCTGATTCGACCCACCCTTGGTGATCATGTTGACCGCACCGCCGTCGGACTTGCCGAACTGGGCGTCAAACTGGTTGCGCTGGATGTTCATTTCCTGAACAGAGTCGACGGAGGGAGAGGCGATCAGCCCGCCCCAATCTACTGCGGCCGCAGGGACGCCGTCAATGAGGGTGAGGCCGGCCTGGCCGCGTCCGCCATTCATCGAGAAGCGGTTGTGGTTCTGGTCTTGGGTTGCCTGCGAGATACCGGTGCGGACGGCGATGACTCCGGCGTTGATATGAACAAGTTGAAATGGGTTACGGGCATTCGACGGCAAATCGAGCACGGTCTGCTGGTCGAGAGTGACGGAACGATTGGCCGACTGCGTATCGAGCAGCGTAACGGCAGTGGAAACTTCTACCGATTGCGAGACATCGCCGACCTGAAGTGTGATGTTCAATTCGAGGGTCTGGTTCACACGCAATGTCGCATTTGTGCTGACGGCTTTCTTGAAGCCGGGAGTCTCGGCGGAGACCTCGTAGCTGGCGGGAGGTAGCTGGGAGAAAATATACTGGCCTTCGGCGCTGGATATAGCCTGGCGGGTATCCCCCGTAGCCTCATTGCGGGCAGTGACCTTTGCGCCGACAACAGCGGCGGCATTGGCATCAGTTACAGTGCCAGTGATCGTACCGGTGAAGGACTGGCTGAGAGCGCTGAGCGCCGAAAACAGAAATAATAGCGCGCCACACCAATGTTTGTTCATGCGTCTGATCTCCTGAAGCGAAAACTTTAAATCGTGTGACGACTCTATACCAAATCCAGGGACGAGGCAAGGAAAGTGATTGCTAGACGTTGAAGAGATAGATTCGATTCAATGTCGGAAAAATGCTGAAATCTGGGTGGCGAACGCTCCCTCTCCAGAAACCACCCTCTAAGCTATTGATTTTATTACGGTGGGCTTCATGCTGGATTTACCATTGGAACGAGAGCAAAGGGAGTTCAGCCATAGATTGCGGTACCTTCACCGCTCTTATTTACGCCCTAAACCGGCCTGGCTCCGC
>JBKJSR010000627.1:0-3926 GCA_046594355.1 Bryobacter sp. | reverse complement strand
TTTTCATTCTCGCCTCTGGTGATCTTTTCAAACGCAAGCTCGTTCGCGTCATCGGAACGAAGCTATCCGAAAAACGCCTGACCCTCGAAGGAATTAACGAGATTAACGCCCAGATCGGAAGATTCTTACTCATCCAGGTTCTCACCAGTGTGATCGTCGCCATTTGCACCACCGCCGCGCTCTGGGCCTTTGGCGTTCGCCAACCCGCCGTCTGGGGAGTTGCCGCCGGCGTATTTAACTCCATACCCTACGTGGGTGCAATCATTGTCACCGGAGTGATAGGGTTGATTGCCTTTTTGCAGTTCGGCACCTTCACAAGCATCGTGCAGATATCAGGCGTCGTGCTGGCGATCACGAGTCTGGAAGGATTTCTGTTGACGCCCGCGCTCATGGGAAGAGCGGCCCGAATCAATGGGGTCGCCATGTTTGTCGGACTTCTATTCTGGAGTTGGATTTGGGGAATCATCGGCATGATTGTCGCCGTGCCCATCATGATGGTCCTTAAGTGTATCTGTGAGCGGGTGGAGACTCTTCACCCAATCGGCGAATTGCTCAGCGAGCGTTGAGTCGGTCGGCTCTGAACATAAGCGCCGATTACGACGGATCTTTCCCTCGCGTGGCTTGGACACCTTTCAACAGCGCAAGCCCAAGGAGCACCATTACACCCACAACGATCCATTGGGTGGAGAGATGAAGTATCACGGCTGCATAGACTAGCCCCGCAATCAACAACAAGAAGCCGACAATATAAATCGCGAACGACATGATAGTTCCTTTTCATTTCGCAGCGCTGATTGGCTAACGAAAAACGAGCGATAGCGATGCAGGGCCAAGCGGAGTTCTTCCCACACTCGATTCCACTGCCCTTCGAGTTTATCCCGTTCCGGGATAAGCATTTCCGCCAGTTGCCTGCTCTCAGCGCCGAGGCTGCGTTCGGCTGGAGAGGCCGACTCGGGTGAGTCCTTCAAAACCGCCCGCCGCGAGCCGATACGGCGATCCCGAACAGGATTTTCTGCCGTTGGGTCGAACATGAATTATCCAGCGCCGCAGTCTGCCTTCGACACGAAACATGTCAAATGTGCAAATTGGAGTATCGACAAGGCCTTAACGGCTGCTTGAATCAACGAGGCCGAGTGGAGAACTCGGCAGGCTGAGGCGCACGTTACTGGGGCCTTTGGTTTTCGTTGAGTTCGCGCAGCGGCGCATAGAAAATTGGCCCGTTGAAAATTGGCCTGTGAGCAAAATGCCGCATTGTGATAAAGTGAGCGCGACTGGAGATCAACCTAATGGCTCAATGCACTCGACGTAGATTTCTGAACACCGGACTGGCTGCGGGCTTGCTCGCGGGAACGGGAGGCTTGCCGTTGCGGGCAGCCGGAGGGAAAGCAAGCGATTGGGTGACGCTGGGGAAATCCGGCGTCAAGGTGACGCGGCTTGCGTTCGGCACCGGAACAATGAGTGGGCGAACTCAGCGCGAACTGGGCCAAGACCAGTTTACGAGGCTGGTGCGCCATGCCTACGACAATGGCATACGCTTCTTTGAGACCGCCGAGAGTTACGGCGAGATGCACAAGATGCTGGGTGTCGCGCTGAAGGGTATTCCGCGCGATAGTTACCGGCTCATGTCCAAAGTAACGACGCGCGAGGGCGTGGATCCGCAAGCGAAGATCGATGAGCTGCGTAAGCTGGCGAATACCGATTACTTCGATGTCATGCTGCTGCACTACCAGCATGTAGCGACTTGGCCGACCGACACCGTGCGCTGGCAGGACGGAATTCTGGAAGCGAAGTTGAAGAAAGCTGTTGTGGGGCACGGTGCGTCGGTACACGGATTACCGGCGCTGCGAAAGTTTCCGCAGAATAAGTGGCTTGAGATCGCCATGATCCGGATGAACCATAACGGGACCAAGATGGACGCCGAGGCTTACAATACGCGCGATGCGGGAGATGTGGGCGAGGTGGTCACACATACGAAGCAGGTCCGCTCGGAGGGCATGGGGGTGATCAGCATGAAGCTGATCGGAGAAGGCGCGTTCACCACACGAGAGGACCGCAAGGCGGCGATGCGGTTTGCGTTCAACAACGCGGGCGTCGACAGCGTGACCGTTGGTTACAAGAATACGGCGGAGATCGACGAGGCCATTGAAAACCTGAATCTGGCGCTGGCATAGCCTGGAGCTTGAACCGGACGAGCGGCAATCAGGCCCGCTTGATCCTCCAATTTTTGTATTCGACCCGCATGGGCGGTCCTACATGAACTTGCACCCCAATGAGCCCCAGACGCGGACGGGCGGGGTCGTCATCAATGACCATGCACATCATTTGACCGTTAATGTTGTGGATCAGCACATTGCCGCGGATGATCAGGTGTACCGAATTCCAATCGCTCCGGAGCTGGCCCGCAAGAGTTGTGCTTTCTCCCAAACGCGCTGTGAGAACGGGTTTGCGGGTGCCGGTGACATGAGTTACTTCGCCGCGCTGCGCCAGGAATAAGCGGCCTTTCTCTTCATAATTATTTCCGGTGTAGGCGTTCTTGCCATCGATGTCGCACTGGTAGCCGCGCATGGCGAACTGGTTCGCTGGGGTCACTTTATCTGGGACCACAATGCTTCGGTAATTGATACCGCTATTGCCTGCGGGCGTGATACGGTAGTCCACTTTGAGTTCGAAGTCCTGGGGCGTAGCGCCGCGCCAAATGATGAAAGTATTGCTCTTGATGATCGTATCGGGTGTGATCTCTCCGGTCATGAGCCCATCGGACACACGCCAGTACTTGGGGTCGCCTTCCCAGCCGGCGAGCGTTTTACCGTCGAAGATATTCTCGAAGCCAGCTTCGTCGCCGTCCATGGCCTCTGGACGATCGCTTTGCTTTGGAATGTAGGATGGAGCCGCTGCTTGCTGTGCCAGTATCGAAGGCGCGGCGAGAGAGGCGAGAAAGAGTCTGCGGTTCGAAGTTTCCGGGGTCATGGTTCTTCATTCTATACGCGCTGAATCGACTGGTTGGCAGACCTCATTCCTCTTTTGATTCCCGGCGGTCGCACGATGGACCAGACATTCGCATGCTGCGGTTGTTTCAAGTTAGGTGCCAGGAGTAGAAGACGCAAACGGCTTGACCTCGGTGCTCCCCAGTTAAGGAGTTGTCCGAGCGAGGGTCGGCACTGCTCGCACGGCCTCGCCTGGAGTTCAGCCAATGCGAGCACAGCCGCTACGGCAAGCGTTCCGAAGGCATGACCGCACGGCTGCAAGGGGATCAATGCCCGCTTCCAGCGCAGGATGGCAATCGCCATGGCCGCCAGCGGATAGTGAAGTGAGGCCGGCCTTGGCTGAGCACGCGGGAAAGCAAGGCGGCACCGGCACGCTGCATGGCGTTGCGCTTCGCCGTCCCCCCCGGGGGCGTCAAGGATTTCTCCACCGGGCGAGCTTGGCAGATCTTTTCGTTGACTTCGAGTAACTGGCGGCTTAGCTCGCGGAAAAGATGGAAGGCCTCGACCTCACGCTCGGCTTTGCACAAAACGACCGGGGACGAGAACGATTCGCTGACGGTCTTGCCCTTGACCTTTCTGGTCAGGCGGTAGTTCGGACCGTGGCCGGGTTGATCGGGCTGATGGCATCGACAATTCGGTTTTCCGCATCGACCGCTGATGGCGGTGATGGATCCACTGCGGAAATCACCGAGGTCGAGAATGCGGGTCAGAATAGCGGATCGCTGTAGTTCTAGCGTGATGATGGAGTTCGACAAGGTGACACCTCTAAACCTAACGAATCACTCCGCAAGGAACTACCGTGCAAAAAGAGAAAGCACGCCTGTTGAACTTTTATGTCCCACACCCGGCCTCATGCGGGTGCGCGACATAGAAGTGGAAATCAGGCAGCCCGCTGCTCGCAGTAATCCTCAAACTGACCGTTGTTGCCACATCAACGGTCAG
>JBKJSR010000741.1:0-4637 GCA_046594355.1 Bryobacter sp. | reverse complement strand
TCGTCTCGCCTGCACCAGGCGAGCCAGACACTTCGATAACCGGCAGGCTATCGCTATTTCGACTTGTTTATCGCGTTCGCTCACATCTCTTCCTGAAATTATTTTCCGTTCTGAAAGTGTTGCTACTGAGCATCTTAAGCGCGAGACCGGAAATTGCAAATTTGACGGGCGCATGAATCGAGATTAGGCTGAAAGAAAGAGTAATAGCTGAATGACTCGCTTTGCGCCATCGAAACATTTTGTGTACATGGGAATCGTAGCGGTGTTGCTCGGCCTGATGTCTGGCTGGGTGGCTTGGCAGTGGAGCCCGGCAATTGTTCCCGCCACCCTGTTTTTTGCCAGCGCTCTATTTCTTTTCTGGCTCAGCATGCATCCGGTCATTGAGGTAACAGATCGGGAAATTGCCATCGGCACTCGTGTCATTCCCTGGAGTTCGATTACCAAAATCGAAACGACTGGCTGGTTAACTCCCCTCGTGCTCAAGCTGACTGTGGAATCCGGCCGGAGAGTTTTTCTCATCTTCGCAGGAGACCTCGAGGCTTCCGGCCGCCTCAAGGATATGGTTTGCACCTGTGCCCCTCATGCGATGCTCGATGGAGCCCCGCAACGGCAGCGCCAGGCAATTATTTCGGTCCGCAACGGCAGCACCGCCGAACTGGAACGCCATCCCATCCTCACGCTAGACGATGAGGCCGAAGTGGAACGCATGTTCCAGCGCCTCAGAGAAGTTGGCCATCTCGACCAAACCGGCGGCGATTCCGCCCGCTCGCCCGAGGACCGTTAAGCGTTGCGAAAGCTCAAACTCGCGCTGGCGCTTTTGATCTTGGGTGTTTCTATCTGGCTGGCTAGAAAACCCATCCTTGTTGCTGCGGCTTCTTACCTGGTTCGAACAGACCTGCCGAAAAAAGCAGATGTAATTATTGTCTTGGGTGGGGATGCCTCCGGGGCGCGCATCCTGCGAGGCTGCAAATTGCTCGCCGATGGATATGCCGATCAGATCTGGGTAAGCGGCTCCATCTCTTTCTATGGACGGGTAGAGGGAGACCTGGCTCTAGAATATGCAGCCTCCAAAGGATGCCCCGCAGGCAAGATGCTTGCTCTCCGCAATGCTGTAGATTCCACGCGCGATGAAGCCATCGCAATTGGGAAAATGCTGCATGATCGAAATTTCCAGCGATACCTGCTCGTGACTTCGAACTTCCATACAAGGCGTTCCGGTCGCGTGTTTCGCGAAGTTTCACCCGATCGCGAAGCCATCGTCGTGGCTGCCGAAGACGATGAGTTCCCGGTGGATCGCTGGTGGCAGTTGCGCCACTCACGCAAGACTTTTTTCTATGAGTGGATCAAGACGATAGGCTATTGGGTGGGAATGTAGCGTGCCCGGCACCTTTCGGACAACCGTAGACATTACCTGGCCTTACTTGCGGCGACACAAACGGGGCTTGCTGCTGGGCTTCGGAGCCCTCATTGGCAAAGTCGTTTTTGCCACGCTCAACCCGCTCGTGATTCGCGATGGCTTCGACGCTTTGCTCGCCGGGTTTGCTCTCGATAAACTTTGGAAGTTTGCCTTAATCCTGGTGATTTTGGGCTGTCTCCGCGGGGTGATGCAATATTACATGCGGCTGATTCTGGTCGGTATCTCTCGCGATGTCGAATTCGACATTCGCAACGATATCTTTGCCAACATGGTGCGGCTCAGTGGAGATTTTTACCGGAAGATGCGCACTGGCGACATTATGGCCCGCGCAACCAACGATCTGAATCAGGTTCGAATGATGCTGGGCCCAGGCGTCATGTACTGGACCGAAACCACTCTAACTACCCTGCTCGCCATCGGCGTCATGGTCAGCGTCGACTGGCAGATGACCCTCATCGCGTTGATTCCCGCCCCCCTCATCAGTTTTGTAGTGGTCTACTTTGGCCAAAAGATCCACAAGCGCTTTGAAAAAATTCAAGCTCAATTCAGCGATATCTCCAGCCTCGTGCAGGAGAATCTCAACGGAGCGCGCATCGTTCGCGCCTACACCCAAGAAGACGCTGAGTTGAAAAAGTTCGAATTGCTCAATCGGGAATACATTCGTTCGAACATGGATTTGGCCCGCGACACGGGGATCTTCTACCCCCTGATGCAGACCCTCGTCGGATGCACCTTTCTGCTCGTGATGTGGGCCGGCGGCTGGAGGCTCTACACCGGCAAAATCACGCTCGGATCATTTGTGATGTTCCAGACCTATATGGGGATGTTGATCTGGCCCATGATTGCCTTCGGCTGGGTAATCAACCTCACGCAAAGAGGTACGGCGAGCCTCAAGCGGTTGCGCGAAATTCTCGATGCCGTCCCTACGATTGCCGCTCCGGCTTCACCCGTCCAACTCGATCGCCCGAGGGGCGAACTGGTATTTGAAAACGTAAGCGTGCGCTTCGGAGATGTAGTGGCGCTGGACGGAATCAGTCTGAAAATCGCCGCCGGTCAAACTGCGGCAATCGTCGGCAGAACCGGTTCGGGCAAGACTACGCTTCTCAATCTGGTGCCTCGATTGCTCGATCCCACCAGCGGGCGAGTCACCCTCGACGGCATCGACTTGCGCGCCATGGACCCTCGTGAGCTTCGCCGCCACATCGGTTTTGTACCGCAGGAAACCTTTCTCTTCAGCACCTCGCTTGAAGAAAACATCGGCTTGGGCGTGCCCGATGCCAAACGGGAAGAGATTGAAGCGGCAGCGCTCAAGAGCGGACTCAGTGAAGATATCGCCGGGTTTCCGGCCGGCTACGAAACAATGATCGGCGAACGTGGCATAACGCTCTCCGGAGGGCAAAAGCAGCGCACTGCGATTGCTCGCGCCATCGTGAGGGAGCCTTCGGTACTCATCCTCGACGATGCCCTATCCAGTGTCGATACGGTGACAGAAGAACAGATCCTGCACCATCTGGCGGAAGTGATGCGTGGCCGAACAGCGTTGTTCGTCTCCCACCGCGTATCGACCGTCAAAGACGCCACTGTGATCTTCGTTCTCGAACGGGGCAAAATTGTCGAACAGGGCTCTCACTCCGAATTGATTCATCGCGGTGGTTATTATGCGGAATTGCACCAGCGTCAGGCCCTCGAAGAAGAACTCGAACTCACAAGCTAGGCTAAGCTGAATCTCATATGATTCGTTGCTTATTGATCGCACTGGGAGCCATGTCGCTGTTTGGACAGCAGACATTGTTCGACCCTTCGATACCGCAGAAACCAGAACTGCGGAAAGCTCTGGCCGGAGTAGACGCACGGCAGGACCTGATCCAGAAAGAATGGATCGCACTCACGGAAATTCCGTCGCCATCGAAAAACGAAAAACTTCGCATCGCTTACATGAAGAAAGCCATGGCGAGAGTCGGCCTCACGGAAATCCAACAAGACGAAATCGGCAATGTCTGGGGTGTTTTCAAAGGGACCGGCGAGGCTACCGAGTTGGTCTTCGCCGCACACATGGATACAGTTTTCCCCATCGATACACCGATCAAGGTACGGGATGAAAACGGACGCTACCATGCGCCCGGCATTAACGACGATACCGGATCGCTCGTCGCCCTTTTGCATGCCTTTGACCTGATGAAGCAAAGTGGCGTCAAAACCAAAGGCGATGTAATTTTTCTCGCAACGGTACAAGAGGAAATTGGGCTCATCGGTGCAAAATTCTGGCTGGAACACAGGGCAAAAACGCCCACCATGTTCGTTGCCGTCGATTCACGTATGGGCAGTGTTGGCTATGGAGCGCTCCTGATTGAGCAATACAAGTTCACCTTCGAAGGACCCACTTTGCATACCCTGGCCAGCAGGGGCAAAGCGAATGCGGCGCGCGGAGCGGCACGCGCAATTCTCGCTATCGGCGAAATGGAAATGCCTGCGTCCATGCCGGGCGGCTCGCCGGGCTTGCCGGTAGCAAATGTCGGCACCCTCGGCGGAGGCACCGTCGTCAACGCCACGCCGGGTAAAGTGTTCATTACCGTCGACATCCGCAGTCAGGAGATGAAGGCGCAGCAGAAGCTGGTCGAAGATGTGAAAGGCATCGCCCAGAGAGCCGCAAATGAAGAAAAGTTGCAACTCAAAATTGAGAACGTCCACATTGTTCACGACTACTCAAAGGCCTTGCCCAAAGAAGTCCGGCTCAATCATACGCTCGTGCAATCCACTCTTGCCGTCACCGATTACATGAAGCTGAATGGCGACGCAAAGGCCGTGGCATTCGATAGCGGCAGCGACGATCACAATATTGGCGTAGCCTTGGGGATTCCCTCCATCGGCATCGGTGCCCTCATCGGCGGCGGGGCGCACTCTCTCGAAGAGAGTGCCGACAAAGCGTCGATCCTTCGCGGCACCAAGTACTTGATTCTGCTCGCGGCCACGCTGGCAGGTGTGAATTAGTCCTGTTGGCGCGATGCAGTCTAGCTCGCATTGCTCACCAGCCGCTTGCCGATCTTCCGCAGCGGCTAGCCTCCGGCACTACCACTCGCGAAAAATGCACTGCAAACATAAAGCCTATTCTTGACACTTTGTCATAGCAAGGCCTCCTCAGGTTCAGATCTAGAGCGTGACGCGCAGTTGCTGCGCTTGTTGGTGGAGACGAAGGTCGGTTGTGTAAAGCTTGGCACCGGAC
>JBKJSR010000736.1:0-3241 GCA_046594355.1 Bryobacter sp. | reverse complement strand
TGGGTGCCGCCCTGCTCCTGCAAAAATTTCACTAGCCCCTCGGTCATGTTGCTCTTGTAATAAGCGTCGCGGCCCTTGGCCGCAATTTGCCGCAGGGATTCCCCCAGCGCCGGGTTCTTGAAGGTATCGCCCAGTCCCGGCCTTACACCCCCTGGCATGTAAGTGTTGGCATAGCCCGGCTGCTTCATCAGCGACTGGCTGATCCAGCTTCTGGCACCCCACTCCGCCATCGGGAAACCATTCTCGGCATAGAAAATCGCGGGTGCAAGCAGCTTTGTAAATGGCATGGTTCCAAAACGCTTGCGCAATGCATCCCAGCCCGCAACCGCTCCCGGCACCGTGATCGCATGCACGCCAATCGGATGGATTTTCTCGATGTTTTTGGACTTGAGGTATTCGACGTTCAAAGCCTTCGGCGTCCAGCCACTCGCGTTCAGGGCATAGACCTTGCCGGTCTTGGCTTCGTAATAAATTGCAAACAGATCGCCGCCAATGCCGTTCACGTATGGTTGCGTCAATCCGGTCACTGCATTGGCGGCAATTGCGGCATCAATCGCATTGCCACCCGCTTCGAGAATGCGAACGCCGGCCTGCGAAGCAAGAAATTGAGGTGCCGCGACAATGCCATATTTCGATACGATCATGGAACGGTTTTGGTCGCGGGAAGGGACGGGAGCGGTTGCGGGAACAGCGGCCGGTGCTTGCGCGAAGCTAGCAGCGAGAGAGGCAAGGAAAAGGATTAGCAGTCGCATGGGAATTCTTCAGAGTATATCCATTCTGACGATGTCGATGCACGAGCTCAGTCTGCGGATGGCGAAATGCGCCATCTCTTACCTGGCTCGCCAGGGGAAGGGATCACCAGAGTTGCACATTTTGTAGAATTGTAACTATAATGGTTACGTAACCATTATAGTTACATAGTCCATGTCTCAGAACAGCAGATTTGCGGTGGCGGTACACAGCGCGGGGATGATTGCGTTTGGGGACAGAATGGTTGTCACCTCGGAGGCGATCGCACGGAGCGTGGGGACCAATCCGGTTGTGGTGCGAAGAGTGTGCGGCATGCTAGTCAAGGCAGGGCTTGTCGAAGTAAAAAAAGGCCAGAACGGCGGTGCGCTTCTGACCCGTCCAGCGGAAAAGATTACGCTCGGCGAAATCTATCGTGCGGTGGAACAGGAGACCGTGTTGCCAGTGCCAGAATTGAGTGGTAAACACCCTTGCGCAATCGGCAAGCGGGTGGGACCAGTGTTGCGCGTGTTTTTTGGACGCGCCGAGAATTGCATGTTGAAGCAGCTTGACAGGACGCGGTTGTCGGATGTGATTGCGGCAGTACAGGAGAAAAAGAAGTGAGCGGCAAACCCGAAAAGAAGAAGATCAATTATTCCAAGGCCTTTGCCGAGGCGAAGGAACTGATCTGGCATCACCGCTGGCGCCTCGCGTTGGGTCTGGTGCTCATGTTGATCAGCCGAAGTTTGAGCCTGGTGCTGCCTGCCTCGACGAAGTACGTAATCGACGAAGTGATTGGCAAGGGGCGCGGGGACATGTTGTGGAAAGTCGCGGCAGTAGCGCTGGGAGCGACGATGATACAGGCGATCACGGCCTTTATCCTGGCTCAGGTATTGGGTGTCGCTGCCCAACGCGCAATTACCGAAATGCGCAAGCGGGTACACGCGCATATTGAACGATTGCCGGTGAGCTATTTCGATTCTATGAAGACGGGGCAGTTGATTTCGCGCATCATGCAGGATGCCGAAGGGGTGCGCAACCTGGTTGGTTCGGGGCTGGTTCAATTGACGGGAGGACTGGTGACGGCGACGATGTCACTGATCGTGTTGCTGTATCTCAACTGGCAGATGACGCTGATTACGATTGCCGTGCTGGCCGTGTTCGGCGTAGTGATGTCGGTGGCCTTCAAGCGGCTGCGGCCGCTGTTTCGCGAGCGCGGAGAAATCCAGTCGCAGGTGACAGGACGATTGAGCGAGAGCCTGGGCGGTATTCGAGTTGTGAAAGCTTACACCGCAGAGCGCAGGGAGAAGCTCGTGTTCGCGAAGGGCGCGCATAAGCTGTTTCGTAATGTGGCCAAGTCGATGACGGGCGTGTCGTTTGTGATGGCCTTTTCGTCGATGATCGTGGGCGCAATCGGTATGGTGATTTTTCTGGTTGGCGGTAACGCAGTGATGCGCAACGAGATGACGCTTGGCGATCTGTTCATGTATGCGGCCTTTACGGGCATGATGGCGATGCCGGTGGTGGAACTGGCTTCGATTGGTACGCAAATCACGGAAGCTTTGGCGGGGCTGGACCGCATTCGCGAAGTGCTCGACCTGAAGGGGGAGGACGCCGAGGATGCCGGACGCGCGCCGGTTGGAGAGTTAAAGGGCGACATCGCTTTTGAGAATGTGGGCTTCGAATACCAGGAGGGCACGCCGGTGTTACATGACGTAACGTTTCAGGCAGCGGCTGGTACGACGACAGCATTGGTGGGATCGAGCGGTTCGGGCAAGAGCACGCTGATCAGCCTGGTGATGAATTTCAACCAGCCAAAGAGCGGCCGTATTCTTGCGGATGGGCGCGATCTGACGGGGCTGAAGATGCGCGAGTACCGCTCGAATCTCGGTGTTGTGTTTCAGGACAATTTTCTGTTTGACGGAACGATTGCCGAGAATATTTCTTTTGCGCAACCTGGGGCGACGCGCGAGCAGATTGAAGAAGCTTGCCGGGTGGCGCACTGTTCAGAATTCATCGAACGCTTTGAGAAGGGCTACGACACGGTAGTGGGCGAGCGTGGAGTGAAGCTCTCAGGCGGCCAGCGCCAGCGGGTCGCGATTGCGCGGGCGATACTTGCCGACCCGAAGATTCTAATTCTCGACGAGGCGACTTCGAGTCTCGACAGCGAGAGCGAGGCGATGATCCAGGATGCCTTGAGCCGGTTGCGGCAGGGTCGCACAACCTTTGTGATCGCTCACCGGTTGTCGACGATCCGCACTGCAAATCAGATTCTAGTGATTGAAGACGGCGAGATTGTCGAGCGCGGTAATCATGCCGCACTCATGACACTTGGAGGACGTTACCGCGACTTGCACGACCGTCAGCACGCCTTCGAGCAGAACCAGTTTATCAATCCTGGCGAAGACTTCACTAGCGTGGCGGATGGTGGAGCGAAACAATCGGCATCGCAGGCGCGCTCTTAGTCGTGACGAAGGGCTGCAAGCGCTTCGATGCGGGTAGCGCGGAGGCTAGG
>JBKJSR010000088.1:0-6420 GCA_046594355.1 Bryobacter sp. | reverse complement strand
GAGATAATCGCCCATGCTGGAGGCTTGTACCGCGGCTGGAAAATTCATGAGACCGGTAGGGTCGATGAGGGAGGCGACATCCAGACCGATCATTTTGCAGATTTCGCGAAATTCTTTCTGCATCTCTTCGGTGCGCTGCCTGACTTCCGCGATGAGAGCGCCGGTGCCGATGGGTGCTCAGGCACCCCGGAGTTCGCTGCCGGAGTCGTCGAGGGCTTTGGCCCATTGTTCCCCCACGTGGAATTGGTTCTGGAAGAAGCTCGGATCGCTAGCGACGGACGGGGGGGAAACGTAGGTGGCCAAGCGGAAGGCGACGGTGCCACCGTCGTTGGTCATGAAATCCTTCATGCCTTCGGTTGCGATTCCCCAACTGTCCCTCAAAGTGCCTCGCTGCCAGTTCGGATCCGTACCGAAGACGTCCGGAGGAGAGGCATTGATGAAGCGCCATTGGCCCTGTTCCGTGACGAGGAGGCAAAAGGAAAATCGACTTAGGTGACTTCGAGGTAGAAGTGGGTGTTGGATGGGGCCATAGTGCTCTCAGAGGGTGCTCGAAAGGTATAGGCGTAGAAACGGGCGAAAGCACTTCAGGCCGACATTTCGATGACCCGAGAAACTTCAGTTGCCCCGGCGGAAAGGCACCCAAGACCATGCGCAGCCGACACTTCGTGCTGCGATTTAAGACTAAGCTGGGTGAGAGAAACTTGCCCGGGAAGCGCCGATCCGGATTGTTCTGTCGCTTCAGAGCTGAAGCGTATTGCAATTTGTTGGACGCTTATTTGGCGCCGAGTTGCCGGGACATGGCCAGATCCTGCTGAGAGCCGGCGAGGTCGCCGAGTTTGGCGCGGGCGGCGGAACGATTGGCGTAGGCGTTGGCGTAACGGGGGTTGTATTTGATCGCGAGGGAGTAGTTTTCTTCCGCCTTCTTCCATTCGCCGAGACGCATGTGCGAATAGCCCCGGCCGTTATAGGTGATGGGGAAATCGGGCTTAGTGGCGACGGCTTGGGAGAACATTTCGATGGCCGTGCGGAAATCGCCAGTCTGGTTTAGCTCGCGGGCAAGAAAGTTGAGATTGTCCGCAGAGAGACCATGGGAGGAATCGGAGGGCGCAGCCGGGAGTTTTGTTGGCAGTGGCGGTTGTTTGGCCATTACGGTTGGTGCGGGCCTGGAAGGAGATGGTGGAACTGGGGGAGGGGCTGTGGCATTTGGCGCTGTGGGCTTTGGTGCTTCTGCCGTCTGCTTTTCGGCCAGCGTTTGAACTGCCGAAAGAAATGACTCTTTCGCTTCGGGAGACTTCGGTGCGAGAGCCGGCGTGGCCGGGGGCTTGGCGGAATTCAATTTCTCTTCGGTGCGGGCCAAAACTTCTTTTGCTTCCTCAAGCAGGGGGTTCAGCTTGAGAGCCATCTCGAGGTCGGACTTGGCCTTCTCTAATTGTTCGAGCAGGAAGAATGCGCTGCCGCGGGCAAGCCAGGCCTCGGGCATTTGGGGAGCGAGTTCAATGGCTTTGTCACGATCGGCAAGGCCCTTTGGATGGTTGCCCAGCAGGTGATGCACACCACCACGGGCGATGTAGACTTCAGCAGATTTGGGCGCAAGTTCGACCGCCCGATCTCGATCTTTGAGAGAAGCGTCAAATTGCTCCAGTTCGGCGTAAGAGGCACCGCGCGCGAGCAGTGTGCTTACAGAGTTTGGCAGAAGCTTGAGAGTCTCGCTGTAATCGATTACGGCAGCCTGGGGCTGACCCATGTGCTGGTATGCGGCACCTCGGAGGGTATAAGCCTTGGTGTTGCCGGGCTGGGACTTGAGGACCATCGTAAAGTCTGGAATGGCACGGTCAAATTGGCCTAGCTGACCGTAGACATAACCGCGCTCGAGGAAGACCTCGGCATAGTCTGGCTTGAGAGCGAGAGCGCGATTGTAGTCTTCGACCGCATCCTGGAATTTGCCCATGAGCGTGTAGGCCACTCCGCGGTCTTTGTAAGCGCCGGGGGCGTCGAGGCGTAGTTTGATGGCGCGCGTGAAATCCGCTACGGCTTTGTCATATTGCTTGAGGCGGACTTCGACGACGCCACGGGCGCTGTAGAGATGGGCTGTGTCGCGACCGAAGCCAGCGGCTTTGTCGTAATCCTTGAGGGCGTCTTCGAACTTGCCGGCGGATGCAAGGATGTCGCCGCGAAGGAGCCAGGCGTCGGCGTCGTTGGGATCGATGGCAAGCGCGCGATTGAGGTCTGCGGCACCATACTCAGTTTCGCCGAGTTGCCAGCGAATTTTGCCGCGCAGACGCCAGGCGGCTGCGAGATCGGAATTGGCTTCAATGGCCTCTGTACAGGCCTTGAAAGAGTCTTCCATTTTGCCGCCCGCTTCGAGTTCCAGGGCGCGCTCAAAAGCCTTTTTGGCCTTGCCGGGGTCTCCCTTGGCGATTTGAGCGTAGGCCGGAAGGGCGAGAGAGGCAATCAGAATTGTGAACCAAATGCGCATTTAAGGTACCTGTCGAAGAAGTTTACCGTCTCTGGAGAGCTTTAGCACGCCGTCGCGCCAAACGACGGTGGAGCCCGTAAGGCCGGCGATCCATACTAAAAACGCCCAAAGATCCCAAAGTGGTGCGAGCCAGAAGGCGCGCCGGGCTAAAGGGCTGCGGAGCACGAGCACCCCGCCAAGCAGAGCTGTCATCCACCTTAGTATCGTCAGACAGAGCGCCAGACTCCATGCCCCCATCAGGATCGATAGAAATATCCAAAGGCCGGCATGGGTCAGGGGTAGGCCGAGATAGCCATCGCCTCTCGAAACTCGAATTGTGCGGGCCCAGCGAACCTGGTGCTGCCAGACGCCGGACCAGGTGTCGTCGCCAATGGAAGTTTCGACGACGACCTCCGACATATGGGAGCGTTTGCCGAGGCGGGTGATGTGGCGGGCGAGCTGATAATCGTCGGCGAGGTAGTCGCGAATGGTTTCAAAGCCGCCGATTGCTGCAAGGTCCGTGGCGCGGAAAACCAGGGTGGCACCGAGGCCGAATTCGCGGATGCCGACGAGGGGGGCGACGAGGACGCTTGGGGCGAAGTCGATGGCGATGCCGAGGGATTCCCAGGTGCCGGGAAGAGAGTGGGCAGAGGCGCGGTATAGGGTGGTGACGATGCCGATCGTGGGATCGTCGAGGGGCGCGGCGACCTTTTTGAGGTAGCCGTCGGGGACAATGATGTCGCTGTCGCTGACGAGGAGGAGCGGGTAGCGGGCCTCGCGGGCAAGGTCGATCAGGACGCCGACCTTGGCGTTGGCAGCGCGGGTGTTGGAGTGGACGACGCGAATGTCTAGCTGGGGGAATTCGAGTTTGAGACGTTCGATATCGGGGAGAGACGGATCGGCGGGGTCGGCTGCACCGAAGAGGATTTCAAAGGGGACCGGGTATTGTTGCGTGGCGTGGGAACGAATGGCCTGGTAGAAGTCTGGATCGAGGCCGCGGACGGGTTTGAGGATGGAGATGGACTGGAGATTGCGAACCACAGTGGAAGAGCGGAAGAGCTGGCGGAGACAGGCGATCGAGGCCGTGAGCTGGTAGGCGGCGGCGAGGGAAACGATGGTGATGAGGAGAATGCTTACCATTCCAATTCGAGAAAGAGGACGCCGATGGCAACGAACAGCGCGCCCACCCATCTTCTCAAGCCTACCGTCTCGTGTAAAACATAACGAGCCATCCATGTTTCAGCAGGGATGGTGAGGGCGGTGGCGGGGACGGCGAAGCTGAGGTCGGCGATGGCGAGGAGCTGCGTGAAGCTGAAGAAGCTGAGGGCCATGAAGAGGATGGAGAGGGCGAGACGCCACTGGCCGAAGAGGCGGGGGAGCACTGCGGGGGAGGCGACTTCGCCATGCCGCTTCATGGCGCTGGACTGGAGGTAGTCGCAGATGATGGTGGAGAAAACGATGGAGAAGACGAGGGTCCATTTCATTGTGGGCTGTCTCCGGATTTGGGAGGAGTGGCAGCGGTGAGGAGGCAGCCGGTGAGGATGAATGCAGTGCCGAGCCAGCGCTGCCAGGAGATCTGTTCCTTGAGGAAGGCGTAGCCGATGACGGCGTTGAGGACGTAGCCGACGCTGGTGACGGGGAGGACGAAGGACAGGTCTGCCCAAGAGAGGAGGGTGATGCGGGAAAGGGTCCAGACGGCGAGGAGAAGTATGCCGAGCAGGACCCAGGGGCTGAAGAGAGCGTCGAGTGGCTCAATGTGAGTGAGCGTTAGGCCGGTGGGGTGTTTCATGCCCCAAGTGAGAGCGAGATTCCCGAGGACGTTGGCTGCGACGACACAAGCCGTGAGCAGATAGACGCGGGAGCGCGAAGCGGACATCAGTCGCCGGTGGAGGCGTAGCTGGCCTGCTTGGACAGCTCCTTCTGATCGCGGACAAACTTCTTGCGTTTTGCGCGGAGAGCGAGGAATTCGCGAGCTTCCTTGTAGAGGCGGCGGCGCTCTTCATTATTGAAGATCGCCTTTCTGACGACGCGCCAGGCGGCCTTGGGACGGAAGTAGTATTCGCCGTAAAAGCGTTCGACGGAATCGACAAGTTCCGCGCGGTCGAGGCCGGGATAGACGACCGTGGGCAACTGGTGGCCGAGTTCGTCGGTCATCGCGGCATCGAGCTGGATGAGGTCGTTCTTCTTCGCGTAGTCGTAGAATTCGGTGCCTGGGTAGGGGTGGGCGATCGAGACCTGGATGGTTTCGCAATCGAGTTTCTTGGCGAAGTCGATGGACTGCTGGATGGTCTCGCGGGTTTCTCCCGGGAGGCCAACGATGAAGTCGGCGTGAACCGTGAGGCCGAGCTCGTGAGCGTTCTTGGTGAAGCGCTCGGCCATGTCTATGGTGGCGCCCTTTTTGATGTTTTTGAGAATCTCTTGCGAGCCGGATTCATAGCCGACGATCATGAGGCGGCAGCCGGAGTCTTTCATCGCGGCGAGTGTTTCGCGGTCTGTCGTGACGCGGCTGGTGCAGGACCAGGTGAAGTTGAGCTTCTTAAGTTCCTTGCAGAGCTGGATGGTGCGGTCCTTCTTGTAATTGAAGGTGTCGTCGTCGAAGAAGACCTCTTTGAGGCCGGTGAAATTTTCGAGCGACCAGCGGACTTCATTGACGATGTCGTCGACGGAACGGAGGCGCCAGCGGTGGCCGGAGTGGGTTTGCGGCCAGAGGCAGAAGGTACACATGGCGGGGCAACCGCGCGAAGTGTAAAAGCTGATGAAGGGATGGAGGAGGAAGGGGACGTTGTAGCGTTTGAAGTCGAGATCGCGCTGATAAACCTTGGAGACCCAGGGGAGTTCGTCTAGATTTTCGATGTAGGGGGCTTCCGTATTATGAACGAGGCCACCGTCCTTGCGGAAGCTGACACCGGGGAGTTCTGCAAGAGGAGTGCCCTTGGCGTAGTTGACGACCTGGTAGTCGAACTCGCGGCGCACGATGAAGTCGATGGCTTTTGAGGCGAGAAGAGTTTTTTCGGGCTCAACGGTGACGGGCGGACCGACAAAGCAGACCTGGAGTTTGGAATTGGAGTCTTTCATCATCTCGGCGATCTTCACGTCGACGTGAAAACCGGGAGTGGAAGTGAAGAGGACGAGGAGCTCAAAGTCTTTGGCCATGGCGACGGTGGCTTCGATAGAAACTTTATGAGGAGGGGCGTCGACGACTTTTGAATCGGGGAGAAGCCCGGCGGGATAGCAAAGCCACACGGGGTACCAGTAGCTTTCGATTTCGCGGGTGGCGGGCCAGCGGGAACTGGCACCTCCATCAAAGCCTTCGAAGGAAGGAGGATTGAGAAATAGTGTACGCATTTACAGAAGTGCCGACGCTTTCAGTTTAGCAATTTTGGCGAGCTAGAATCGAATGCCGACGAGGAATTCGGTTTGCTGGGAACGGGGCGAGAAAGTGGACTGGATCCAGCGCGTGTAGCGCAGCTCGGGTTCGATTTTGACGGGCAAAAGCCCGATGGTGAGGCCTGCGGCAACAGTGAGACCACCAGCCTTTTCATTGAGCGCTGGGAGCATGCGGATGGTGCCGCCGGCAGAGAGAAAGGGCTTGACGGCAATGGCGTTGAAGCGTTTTTTGAGCAGGATGGGTATCTGATAGACGGCGGACGTGCGGTTGAAAGCCTTGTAGCCTTCGAACATGATTCCGGTCTCAATAATGGGGAGGAAAGGGAGGCTGAGTTCGATATAGGGGCCGGCTTTGACGGGGATGATGCTGGTCTTGATACCTAAAATTTCGGTGGAGTTTTTTACAAAGCCGGCCTTGATGCCAATGCTGACCGGGAGCTGGGCGGAGGCTAAGCTGGCGAAGAGGAAGAAAGGTATGAGTTTCATAGGCGAATTCCTAGTAAGAAGTCGAGTTGGTTTTGATTGGGAAGGAGGACTTTGGAAGTCCAGCGGGTGTAGCTCCGTAGCGGAGACCGGCA
>JBKJSR010000052.1:0-3032 GCA_046594355.1 Bryobacter sp. | reverse complement strand
TGCGGGAATGCCTGTCGCAGGAAGTGGGGAAAGGGTCGGGGACAATGCAGGGCCAAATGCGTGGAATGATGGGCGAAGGTGGTCAACGGCGTCGAGACGCGCGGCGCTGTACCAGGGGCTTGCCACTAAGCAACCCATCCGCAGGTGGGATCCTCTGTACGCCGAGCTATTCGAACAAGAGGACAAGATCAAGATGGAGATGGTGAACACGCCAAAGGGCATGAAGGTCGTCAGAAGGTAGGCAATGACAATGCAAATACTCCAGATGCAAACAACCATCGGAACGGGCAAGGACAAACAAGTCGAGCAACTTTTCCTTGGACCATTTCGCAAACTGGTGCAGATCACTTTGCGAAACGGTGCTGTGCTCGACGCTCACAAAGCCGCAGTCCCCATCACAATTCAATGTGTGGCAGGCAGTGGAACGCTTTCGGTGGGGAATGCCGCCAAAGTGGTCGAACTTACGCCCGGCGTGCTCGTGACCATCGAGCCGAATGTTACACATGAAATCAAAGCGCATCCTGCCGTTTCCATACTCCTGACCCAATTCGTGGACAGGTGACGACGGGCGAAAGAGTTTTCCACGAGAGGATTCGCAATTCCCGGATTGTTCGCCGCCGGGCTCAACGCCTAGGTGCCGACGCGCTTTACCCGTTTCAGTACATGCAGACTGGCCCTTCCATTTTTGGCTCCTCCGCGATAGACTTCACGGTAAATGGAACAAGCTTCGAATTCAAGACGCAATTTTCTGCGCGCTGCATCGATTACCGCTCTCGCGCAAGAAGTTTTAGCCCAGACCACCGGTTCGTCCGCCACGGGCTTGCCACAACGCACCCTCGGCCGCTCGGGTACAAAAGTTTCTATCGCCTGCCTCGGTGGCTGGCACATTGGATCCGTGAAGGAGGAAGCGGAATCGATTCGCATCATGCACGCCGCCATCGACGAGGGCCTTACTTTTTTCGACAACGCCTGGGATTATCACAACGGCCGCTCGGAAGAAGTCATGGGCAAAGCCCTCAAAATGGATGGGCGCCGTTCCAAAGTCTTTCTGATGACCAAGAATTGCGAGCGCGATTACGCCGGCTCCATGCGGAATCTCGAAGAGTCCCTTAAGCGGCTCCAGACCGATCACCTCGACCTCTGGCAATTCCACGAAATGGTCTACGACAACGACCCCGATTGGGTTTTCGAAAAGGGTGGTCTGAAGGCTGCTTTAGAGGCGAAGAAGCAGGGCAAAGTGCGATTCATCGGCTTCACCGGCCACAAGGATCCCCGCATCCATCTTAAAATGCTCGCGAAGCCGCACGAGTGGGATTCCGCGCAAATGCCGATCAACGTCTGCGATGCGCACTACCGCAGTTTCCAGCAGGAAGTCGTCCCTGTCTGTTTGCGCAAGAATGTCGGAGTCATCGGCATGAAAGGTCTGGGAGGGGGCAACGTCGAAGGCCGTCTCATCGAACAGCTTGGATTAAGCGCGGAAGATTGCTACCGCTACTGCCTCAGTCTCCCGGTTACCACCCAGGTGATGGGCATCACGACGATGGCGCAGTTGAAGGCGGATGTGAATCTGGCGCGCAATTTCAAGCCGATGACCAAAGCGGAAATGGAGGCTTTTCGCGCCAAAGTGCGGGATCAAGCGACCGACGGCCGGCACGAATTGTTCAAATCCAGCAAGGTCTACGATGGACCTCACCACCGGAAACAGCACGGATTCGACGTTTAGAAAATTTTTTGCGGATTTTCCTGCTTACTACCGATAAGCAGAATAGGATGAAACCGCATGTTTAGCACGATGGTCCTTCATGTCGGCTCAGATCGGGCACATCGGTTGCGCTATCTGGTTGCTGCAGCAAATTGTCTTGACGTAGTGCGCGATTTCGATGGAATTCCCGCCGACCTCGAACTGCAACGATTGGTCGGTACGCTTAGTCCAGATGTCGTAATCGTCGACCTCGCAAACCTGGGTGCTTTGGCCTTCGCCAGCCTGATTCGCGAGGTTGCTCCCAGCATGGCGATTATCGGCTACGGTGCGCATCCTGAGGCCGCGATCACGGCGACCCGCCTCGGCTTCGACGCGGTCCTCGGCGAGGATGCTGGAGAATCTGATCTTCGCGAAGTGATTTGCGATGCCCTGCGAAAACACCAGGGTGGCATCGACTCGGGCCTTTTCTGTTTTCTACCCTCTAAGGCCGGCACCGGTTGCTCCACCATCGTGATGAACACTGCCGTCGCCCTTGCTCGAGACGAAGGCAAGCGGGTACTCGTCCTCGACGCCGATTTGCGCAGCGGCATCCAGTCTGTCCTGATCGGTGCGGAACCCAAGCGCTCCCTCCAGTCGCTTCTTGCGGGAATCTACCAGTTCGACAAGCGGCGTTTTCCCGATTGCGTCAATTCCTTTCAAGGCGTCGATTTCCTCCTTTCTTCCCCATCGCTGGACGCTGCTCCGCCGGAATGGGCCGATTACTTCCACCTTCTTTCCCTGGCTCGCGGCATTTATGATACGGTCCTCATCGACCTGCCGGAATTAGTCAATCCCGCTACGGTCGAACTGGTGCGCCGTGCCCGCCAGGTCTTTGTCGTGACAACTCCTGAAGTCCCCTCAATGACTCTCGCCAAACACCGCTGTCAGGAACTGACGCGCCTCAGCCTCCCAAAAACACGCATCGGCCTACTCGTGAATCGCTGGCACAAGACCGATCCCAACCTCGAATTGATCGGCCAGCTCATCGACCATCCGGTCTCGCGAGTATTCCCCAACGATTACGCCGGTGTGCGTAGCGCAATCGTCAACACACGGCCTGTCTCGCCCCGCTCCAGTCTCGGTCTCGCCTTCACGGAATTCGCGGGTGAACTTTTCGGCAAATTTACCCTCCAAGACCACTCCATAACCGGCAAACTCAAGTCTCTCTGGGGCATTCGCGAGACCGTAAATTCCTAGTTGAAAATAATCTTCACCTTTGAGCCGATCCGGCCGATAGCTTCTCATAGGGCGCTCGCCGCCTATTGTAAGACACCAATGAGGGAATCATGAC
>JBKJSR010000712.1:0-9589 GCA_046594355.1 Bryobacter sp. | reverse complement strand
CGTCGAGGCGGAAGATTCGCCCCCTGCCTGTGAAATACAAGCTGTCCTTGCCGTCCCAAACTGGCCCTTCGCTCCCGCCAGCCTCGCTCGCCTTAAGGAGTTGCGCGCCGTCTTCGGTAATCACGCCCGCCGCCGCCATCCCAACGACAACAAAGAATATAAGAATATGCACGCCCTGATTCTAATATGGCTCTGCCGTGTTGGGGCTGAAAACCTCCGTGCGGGTAAAGGGGAGTGCCCGAGGGTGCATACGCTGAGGGCTTGTATGTTTCGACCTCGGGTGCGGCGGCAAAGGGGAATCATCGAACGAAATGGTCGAAATGATTGCAGACACCAGTTGGCCAAGGCCTGCAGGCACAGGTGATCGAACCTTCCTGAATTGCACCACGACACTTGATCTCGCGGTGTATTGGTGACTACTCTAGTGGTCCCAGGAATTCAGACCAGGCAATAAGCTAAGATTTGGACGGAGTCATTAGACAAGGAGAGGTCGATGACAACGACGAGAAAACAGTACAGTTCAAATTTCAAAGCTCGGGTAGCAATCGAAGCGATCCGAGGCGTAAAGACACTGAGCCAGTTGGGCTCGCAGTTCAAGGTACATCCGATCCAGATCGCGAAGTGGAGGAAGTCTGCGCTGGAGCAACTTCCTGAGCTATTCGTGGATGGGCGGACCCGAAAAGGCGCGGCGGTCGAGACGGGAAACGACGCGCTGTATGAAGAAATCGGCCGATTGAAAGTCGAGTTGGACTGGCTCAAAAAAAAAGTTGGGATGCTCGATTGAAGTCCTGCGAATGCTGGTGGATCGGAGCCATGCCGAAATCAGCATCCGGCGGCAATGCGAATTGCTGGGTGTGAACCGGTCGGGCTTGTACTACCAGCCCCTGAGGGAAAGTGAGGAAAACTTGCGGTTGATGCGATTGCTGGACGAACAGTACACGCGTGCGCCTTTCTATGGCAGCCGGAAAATGGTGGCCTGGCTGGAAACGCAGGGTATTGAGGTCAATCGGAAACGGGTATCGCGATTGATGGGGTTGATTGGCATTGAGGCCGTATACCCCAAGCCGAGGCTGAGCCGGCCGGGAGAAGGTCACAAGATCTATCCCTACTTGCTGAGAGGAGTGGGAGTGGAACGCGTCAATCAGGTGTGGAGTACGGACATCACCTATATCAGGTTGGCGCAGGGCTTTGTCTACCTGGTCGCGGTGATGGACTGGTTCAGCCGGTACGTTCTGAGTTGGAGGTTGTCGCTGACGATGGAACTCGACTTCTGCGTCGAGGCGCTGAAATGCGCCCTGCGGCGGGCCCGGCCGGAGATCTTCAATAGCGATCAGGGATCGCAGTTCACCAGCGAGAAGTTCACGGGCGAGTTGGAGGCACGACAGATTTCCATCAGCATGGACGGACGAGGCCGCTGTATGGACAACATTTTCATCGAGCGATTATGGCGGTCGCTCAAATACGAGGAGGTGTACTTGAAAGATTATGAGACCGTCACAGAAGCGCGGACTGGAATCGAACGGTACTTCCGGTTCTACAACCAGGAACGGCTACACCAGAGTCTCGACTACCGGACGCCGGCGGCGATCTACCTGGCAAAAGGATGACTTCGATGATCAGCGGAAACAACAAGGAAGGGAACATTATGAACTCGGGGACGCTGTCCCCGAACCCCTGGGATTTATCGCTTTGGGGCCGGAATGTTTGGCCCTACACTGGAGATACTCGAACGGAAGACAGGGCTCCGCAGGGACGCAAGTGCGCCGGTTCGAGGCCTGGAATACTAAGGGTCGGCTTCGCCACCGAGGCCGCCCCAACTACAATACAGGTCCGTCGAACATTAGCTTATTGCCAGCCGAAAATGGTCTTGACAATGGGGTCCACTGTCCTCATCGTAGGGCTTTGTGAGGCTATGGTCAAAGGTGTTTCAGTAAAACGTAAGAATAGCGCTGTGTTAGTTTTGGGAAAAGTGCTTTACGACCAACCGCATCAGCCTCCCCTGCCCGATGGCTGGATTTTGCGAACGCTGTTGGCCCTGGCGGCGCTGATGCGCAGCTTTGGCGCTCTGCTTGCCATGGGCACAAGCTCCATTCTTCTGGGCCTGGCGTTTGAACCCCTAGGCCAATGGATTCCGATGCCGAGGCGTCTCGGTGCCAACCTGCTGGCGGCAATTCCCGCGCTGGTGATGTGTTTGCTGATCTCCGGGCTTTTGCTTCACTACACGCACCGCGCGAAACTCTCCGATCTCGGTCTTGGCCTGAATCGCAGCGCGTTGAAAGAAGGTGTGCTGGCAATGCTTTTGGGTGCCTTCAGCCTGGCACTCGTGGTCGCCCCTCCACTTCTGCTGGGCCTGGGCACGTTTGCCGCCGCCGAAACGAAAATCAAGGGGCCTTACGGCCTTGCGGTGTTGCTCATTTTGCTGGCCGTCGCCGCATTGAGCGAAGAATTGCTGATGCGCGGGTACGCGTTTCAGAGTCTGGTGCAACCAATGCATCTGCTGGGCGCGTTGCTATTGACGAGCGGTGCCTTTGCGGCGCTACACGCCGGCAACCGCGGAGCTAATGAGTTCTCGATCGCCAATACCTTTCTAGCCGGTTGCGCCATTGGAATGGTGGTGGCCGTGCGGCGAAATTTGTGGGCTGCCGTGGGAGCGCATTTTGGCTGGAACCTCGGCACAATCCTGTTTGGCCTCAACCTCAGCGGCCTGTCCATTCCCGTTGTTCCCTTCAAGGTGGAATGGCAGCTCGACAGTGTGTGGACTGGTGGAGCTTATGGCCCCGAAGGCGGACTGCTCTGTACCGTCACGCTCAGTGCGATTCTGCTTCTGCTGGTGATGGTCTATTACCAGAAACAAGCGGATCAGGTACACGCTGAATGAATATTCCCTGGCTGATCCTGCCTGCCTTGCTGCTTGAGGCCTGCTTCTACTTTCTGCCCGCATGGCCGACCTTCGCGCGGCGATTTTCAAAACTGGATCATTGGTTGCAGGCCGCGCTCATCTGGCTCAGCGGAATGTTGCCCGTAATGGCGTTGCATGCGGCACAAGGCATTGTGCCAACAGATTTAGGTCTGCTTGCGGTCGCGCTCGGAATCGTTTGTCTTTGGTACCTGCTGTTGCCGCATCGCCCGATGGCGGATCTCTTGTTGCTCGGGCTCCTGGCGGCGTTTATCCTGCTGCCCTGGTTTGGAGGTCTGTTTCCTGCTCCGGCAGGCGGTCCTAAGCTGAATGCGCTCTCCAAGCTGCTGTGGCTTCGCGTCGGCATTGCGATTTTTCTGTTTCCCCGCAAATGGAAGGTACCTGGCTTCGGCCTCTGGCCGACTAGACGGGACTGGATCGTCGGCACACAGCAGTTTCTGTTCTTTCTTATCATTATGCTACCCGTTGGCTTTTACTTTCAGGTGCTTCGCTTGCAGTTGCCCAAAGTGGAGCTTTGGCTGTTGCCTCTACTCACTGTGGGTACATTCTTTGGCGTGCTGCTATTCGTAGCGTATGGCGAGGAGTTTTTCTTTCGCGGGGTGCTGCAGCAAACGCTCATCCAGGGGCTTGGGAGATGGCCTGGAATCATCGTCGCAAGCATGGCCTTTGGAGCGGTTCATCTGCCGTTTCGCAGCTTTCCCAACTGGAGATTCGCGCTGCTCGCAAGCGTTGCAGGCATCTTCTACGGTCTCGCTTTCGAGCGGGCAAAGTCGATGCGGGCGGCCATGGTCGCTCACGCCCTGGTTGTGACAGTGTGGACCATACTCTTCGCCCGCTCACTCTAACGGAGAGCTACCGGGGCAATCAATCCGCCGGCTTCCGCCTGCTTGCCCGTTGTTTCGAGCGCATTCAACCATTGCGATAAATTGGGAATCGGTGTCGAGAACGAGAATTCAAGTGACGCGAAAGCCTCTCTAGCCGCCGCCTCGTTTTGTCCGATCCAGCCCGTATCGAGCAAGAGAGACTGAGTGCGCGAGGTCACGGGCGCGGTGCCACTCAGGGACTTCCATTGCAAGATGCCAACCTCTTTCGTTTGCACTTCGCAAAGCCGCATGCCGGTAAACAGATTCTCGAGTTTTTTCCAGGGCATTGTCTCATCCCGACGCAAGCCACCCAAACGCCCTGCGATCGTGAAATGCGCGGGCACACCGCTGCGATCGAAAACCGGCCACCAGAACTGACCGGCGAGATTGGGATTGAAGACGACCACACGCGGCGTGGGAGTGTAGTCGAGCTCTTCTTTCTGCAGCGCTTCAAGCAAGTCGAGATAGTTCTTGCGCCGCGAGGCGGCTAGCAGTTGAACGGCCTTGTTCGTCCGATAGAAGTAGTCGTCGAGGGGCTGCAAGAGCTTGTAGCTCAGGCGCAAATCGTTCATCACCTGGCGGGCGGCGTCTTGTCGCAGAGCGGCATTGGTTCCAAGCAACATCACTTGCAGTAGCGCTTCACGGTCTGCCATTACGAGTACGAACGATCCAGTTTTACCCGGCTCAAGCTCAGCCTTGAAGAAGCTTAGAGTTTTTGAATCATGCTGCGGCTTCCAGTCGAGCCGCTTTGTGGAACGCCAGCGCGCGTCGGGTGAGAAGCGCGCCGCCGTCTCGTAATAAACCTGCGCCGAGGAGAAAGACTGCGCATTCGCAAGACGACTGACGACCAGCAATGCGGGCACCTCCACGGTACCCGGGCCGCGCCTGGATTCACGAAAAGCAAAGGCATGGGTGACGGCCCAAAAATTCTGGTCCATCGGATCACCGGCAGCGTCGCCGAGAAATTCAGGTGCAAGGCTGGGCCGCAGTGCAGCAGGCGGATTCTGGATTTTCTGAAACTGTGCCGGCAAGCGCAGCGTAGCGATTCCGCTTAAGGAAACATCCTCGTAGCCACGCGCTTCCACTAGCTTGGTCGTACACGAGGAAAGCAATAACAGCGCCGCTATCAAGCCCCCTTCCCGATACTGCCGGCACGAATTCATCACTAACCCCAGAACCTCCATCGTATGCCATAGGTCGATGTTAGACTGAGATCTGTTGGAGTCGTTACGGGCGCGTAGCTCAGTTGGTTAGAGCACCTCGTTTACACCGAGGGGGTCCGGGGTTCGAGTCCCTGCGCGCCCACCATAATCTCCCCCGCACTGGAGTTGAACTTGTGAGCTCTCGTTGAGAGTTTGCCGAGTTCATTCTTAACAGCAGCCAAGTCTTCTTTCATGGCCGCGTTGGGGCGTTCGGCTCGAATCAAATCCTCAAGCATTTGTGCGCAGTCTGGTAGGCTGCTTTTGCTTTGTCGGTCTGGTGTAAAGCGGCATATGCTTCGGTTAGTCTCGATCAAAGTTATGCTTCTGACAGCACTAGAGTCGGCCTGCGCCAGGCCCTGCAAGAGTCCGCGGCTATGGCGGTGATGCGGATTTGAATCATGCCATCACCCAATTGCTCCGATAGGTCGAAAGACTTTTCCGCCGATGGCCGTTCGGCTTGTGGTAGCGTTTGAGCTCGATTTCAGCCAGCACGAGTTCGATACCAGTGGCCGGGCAAAGAAAGAGTTTGGGGAGTATGCGGATCTCCAGAGTGATCGTCCGGCTGGCTTGGCGTTTGATTTCGCGTGCAAGCACTTTGCGGACATCGGCTGACGTGAGTTCATTGCTGTTTTGGGCTGGCAGGAAGGAAGCGCGCGAGTTGCGCCGCCACCGCCGATGAGATGGATCGATGTCCGGTGAAGCGTTGGCTCACGTAAGATTTGGACCCTAAGCTTGAGCAAGCACGAGGGTGCGCCATAGGACGATGAAACGCTCAACTTCTTCTGGCTGGGCCACTTCGTTTGCAGCGAGAGATTCCAGAAATTGAACCAGGCCTTCGTGCTCCTTGGATGTCTTTAGGAGTAAGGGGCGGTGAATGCTGAGGAGTTTCGCGTAGCGATCCAGTGTAGTCATGGCCAATCGCCTTTGTCGTATTCGCGAGGTGTGAGTAGTGCCTTGATGTAAAAATCCTGGCGGCGGATGACTTTTGCGGTGAGATCCGCGCGGTCATGCCGGTTGGCCGATTTTTGCTTTTACTTTGGACGCGCACTGCTTTCGATGTTTCAGTTCGATGAGAAGATGGGAGGAGAACGATGGCGATGAGTCTTCACGGCAAGCTGCACAAGAGGAGCGACTTCAGTTCGCGCATATTAGCGGGAAGGCGGGAGTTGGTGGTGTGTCTGCCTCCCGGCTACGATGAGAATCCGCTACGGCGCTATCCGGTGATGTACTTTCACGACGCCCAAAATGTCTTTGAAGCTCATACCGCCTTTATACCAGGCAATTATTGGCAGATCGGCGAGACTGCCCACCACTTGATGGAGACAGAGCGGATTTCGGATTTGATCCTCGTGGGCATCCCGCATGGCGGCGACCGCCGGGTGGACGAATTTACCCCGAGCAGGAATCCCCAGAACAACTACGGCGGACAGGCGGCTCTCTATGGCCGCATGCTGGTGGAAGAAGTGTTGCCGTTTATAGAACATCAGTACCGTGTTTTGCCAGGGGCGAAAAACACGGGGCTGGGGGGTAGTTCGCTTGGCGGCCTGGTGACAATCTTCCTTGGCATTCGCTATCCGGAAGTGTTCGGGAAGCTGGCAGTGATGTCTCCTTCGGTTTGGTGGGATTACCGCATGATTTTGCGTAAGATTGTCTCCGTTACACATCGTCAGCGGGCCAAGGTCTGGCTGGACGTCGGATGTCATGAAGGGTCGAGCCCAAGGGCAACGCTGCGCGACGTGCGGCTGTTGCGCGACGTACTGGTGCGCAAGGGCTGGAAATCGGGAATCAACCTTTTTTATTACGAAGACCCGGAGGGCGGCCACGACGAGAAAGCCTGGGCGTCGCGGGCACCGCATATGCTGCAATTTCTTTTTCCTGGAACGCATGCCCAAGCTGAGTTGCCCATTGCGATGGAACTGGCCGGATCGGCTATTTGACGGCTTTCCAGGCGAGAAATAATCCGTCTGGCTCGACGTCCTCCCAGTAGGAAATGTAGTCGCTGGAGACCTCGCGGCAGTGTTTTGCGAGCAGCTTCCGCATTTCTTCCCGGCCGAACCAGCGTTCCCAGCGCGGCGTTTTGAAGCGGCCCCAATGCTCCACATTTTTGTCGATGACTACCAACTTGCCACCGGGCTTGAGGACGCGGCATAGCTCAGCCACGGCGGCTTCGATGTCGACCGCATGCTCGAGGCTTTCGGTGGCGTAGACGAAATCGAAAGCGTTGTCGCGAAAGGGATATTGAGTGAGAGTGCCGCAGCAGGGGAGCAGCGGCGGCTGGGCGTAGTGGAGCATGGCGAGAGCGAGGTCGAGAGCGGCAATTTTAGCTTGGGGATTCCGATCCTGAAGCACGCGAGAGAAACGGCCCTTGCCACATCCGGCATCGAGTGCCCATTTGTGGTTCATGTCTCCGAAATAACGGGAGATCAACTGGACGTGATAGATGCGGGGGTCGATGGTGGAGGGGAAGTGTTCCTCGTCGCCGGCGGCCTGTTCAAAGCTTTGACGGATTTCAGCCAGATCGACGAGTGGGGCAGCCTTGGGAGGCCGCCCCTTGCGGAATCGGTTTTGTATCCAGTCGAACAAGGTTAGGGATGGGTGAGGAAAATGGGGAGGCCCAGTTTGTTGGCGTAGTTGGGACGGAAGCGTTCGGTGTTGTACATCATGCCGAGTTCGACTTTGCGGGGACCCAGCTTAGGATCGGGAATCGGGCTCATGGTGTAGCAGCCGTTGACGATTGCAGTCATCAAACCGCTCTTGCCTTCAACGACGGCATCGAGAGCCATGTTGCCGAAAGTGGTTGCGACCATCTTGTCGACAAAATCGGGCGCGCCCGAGCGGAGGTCGTAGGTCAAGTCGCTGACGATGGTTTCTTCTTTGGTCCGCTTCTTCAATTCGTCGGCAAACACTTCACCGACATTCAGTTTTTTGCGGTGACCGAAGGCATCGGCCTCGCCGTATTGTACGACCTGATAGCCCTGCCACTCGGCACCTTCGGAAAGGATGACCAAGGCGTAATTGCTGGGGTTGCGGCGTTTGTCGTCGACGAGGACCTGAACCATTTTTTCGAGGTCGAACCTGTATTCGGGGATAGCGCAACGGATGCTGGTGACATAGGCGGTGTAGAGGGCGGTGTAGCCGGCGTCGCGTCCAAAAATGCGAAATACACCGATGCGTTCGTGAGAACCAACGGTGGTGCGCTGGCGCTGGATCGCATCCATGGCACGACTGATAGCGGTGGAAAAACCGATGCAGTATTCGGTGTTGCGCACGTCGTTGTCCATGGTTTTGGGAATGGCGACGACTTTGAAGCCGAGCTGGTCGAGCCTTGCAGCGTAACTGAGGGTGTCGTCGCCACCAATGGCCACGAGGTAGTCGAGACCGAGGGCTTCGAGATTCTTGAGCACCTGAGGGCTCATGTCGTAGACGGTGTTGGTGACGCCATCCTTGGTAACAGTGCTGGTTGGGAAGGTAGCACCGGCGAGGAAGTCGGGGAGCTTCTTCATTTTGGAAGGGTTGGTGCGGCTGGAATGGAGAAAGGTTCCGCCGGTGCGGTCGATGGTGCGGGTATTTTCGCGAGTCAATTCGATCACATAACGGCTGCGGCTCGCGGGATCTTCGAGATTGAGATGAGTTAAGCCTTCCCAGCCCTTGCGGATGCCTACAACTTCTGATCCGAGTTCAAAACCGCGGTAGGTGACGCTTTTGATGACGGAATTGAGTCCGGGGACATCTCCACCGCCGGTGAGGATGCCGATACGACGTTTGGCCATGAATACTCCTTGACAGGAATTTTGGATTGGAAACTTCCATTGTAAGCGGGAGAAGGCGGCAAGCGATGAATGTTGCAGTGAGAAAATGGAAGGGGAACTGTCGTATAGTAGGAGAGGTGCCTCTGTGTCATGACGGGGCTTATTTTTATGGTTATCCTCATTACAATTCTCCACGTTCTTGTTTGCCTGATCCTGATTGGCGTAGTGCTTTTGCAGAGCGGAAAGGCCGCCGATTTGGCGGGCGCTTTCGGTGGCATGGGCTCGCAGACTACATTTGGCCCGCGATCTGCGGCTTCATTGCTTTCGAGAGTAACGACGGCGTCGGCTGGGCTGTTCATGGTGACGAGTCTTACGCTGGCGATCCTGGCGACGCGGGGTGGCGGTAGCGGGACGGGGACGGTTCTCGAGCGCACGAATCTTCCGGGTCCGGTACAAGTTGAGCAGCAAAAGTCGAAACAACAGCCGGCAGTGGAACTGATTGACGAGCAGGGGAATGTACAGAAGAAGTTCCAAGTGGAATTGCCGAAAGATGGCGCTAAGGGTTCCGATGGCAAGCCGATTCCAGTGAAGATAGGCAAGGAAATTCCCGTGGATTCCAAGGGGAACGAGATTATGGTACCGAATCAGCCGCCGGCGACTCCACCAGCGAAGAAATAGCTTCTGAAGCAGATGGCTCTCCTCAGGCCGTCGAAGTAGACTTTAGATACACCTGCGGAGGTGGCGGAATTGGCAGACGCACTAGCTTGAGGTGCTAGCGGGTAACACCGTGAGGGTTCAAGTCCCTTCCTCCGCACCAAATTTAAAAAGAGCGACCCAAGCGGGGTCGCTCTTTTTTTG
>JBKJSR010000576.1:0-8600 GCA_046594355.1 Bryobacter sp. | reverse complement strand
GCCATATGGAATGGCAAAGCTTCGAGCCAGATTGTCGAACTTTCCGGCGCAGTTCAAGCGGAGAGTCCCGTAATGCTCTCGCGCTTGGCTGGCGGAGGCGCTGCTTGAAGCTTTGGGTCACACTTTTTATGCTGGCCCCCACATTGCTGGTCCCCACACTGCTGGCTGCACCCACGCCGGCTGCAAATGCAGAGGAGGGCGGCACTGCATTGCGGCTCGCGATTCAGCTCACCTTGGCTGCGCTGGTTCCAATGTTTTTTGTGACGCTCACTCCCTTCCTGCGGATCAGTGTTGTGCTGCATTTTCTTCGCCAAGCGATTGGTACACAGACAGTTCCCTCCAACCAGGTAGTGATTGCGCTCGCTTCGCTTTTGACTTGTCTGGCCATAACCCCGCAGCTCACTGCAATCTATGAGGGGGTCATTCAGCCCTACAACAAGGGTGCAATGACGGAGGAGAAAGCACTTGCGGAAGCTGGTGCGCAAATGAAGAGCTATATGATTCCATTCCTTGGCGAGAAAGAAATAGCCTTGATGCTTCGGGTTTCGCGGAGCGCGGCACCCAAAAGTTCCGTCGATCTGGCCTTCCCGGTCATTGCGGGAGCTTACATGTTGAGTGAGTTGAAAAGCGCTTTCAAGATCGGAGTGTTGCTTTATATGCCTTTCTTGATTATCGATCTGATCGTCTCGGCCGTGATCGTCACTCTCGGAATGATTCAGCTTCCACCGGTGATGGTTTCCGCACCATTTAAGATTCTGATCTTCGTACTCGCAGACGGATGGACGGTGATTATAGACGCGGTCATGAAATCGCTGGAGGTGGTGCGCTAATGGAGCCCGTGGTTGCCGTCGAAATCGTTCGAAACGCGATACTCACTTCCATCCTGATTGCGGCGCCACTCTTGGGTATCACCTTGATCTGCGGTATTTTCTTCAACCTGATTCAGGTGGCGACATCGATCCAGGACCCAGGCTTCAGCGCTATTCCCCGCTTCGCCGTTTGTGCATTCGCTTTCCTGCTTCTACTTCCCTGGATGCTGAACCAGATGTCCAGCTTTATCGCGCGCACGGCGGAAATGATTCCAAGGATTGCCCGATAGCGATGCCTCCAGTAGAAGCAGCCGCCGCATTGTTTGCCACGGAGCTGGCGCGGGCCGCTACAGCCGTGGGAGTGCTGCATCTTCCAGGATTTCGGCAGGTGCCTGCTTCGGCGCGGGCTTTTCTGGGCTTGTGCATCGCCTTCGCGTGTTTCTCCGCCAAGTGGGCGGCCAATGGATCCACGCAACTTGCCGCCGGAGAGTTTTGGCTGGTTTGCGGGCGCAATCTAATTTCTGGACTTGTGGTGGCGCTGAGCTGGAATCTTGTGCTTGAGGCTTGTGCGCTCGCAATCCAGCTCGCGAGCATACAGTCTGGCTTGAGTTATGCGTCCATCATCGACCCGACAAACGATACGGAAAGCGGATCGCTATTGAGCATCACGCAATTCTGCGTGCTTCTAACTTTTCTGGCAGCGGGTGTACATCTCGAATTCTTTGGCCTGATGCTGGAATCTGACTCCTTATGGGTGAAGTTTAGTGAGCCGGGTGTGATCGTAAATGTGCTCAAGGCCATGCTGGGTTTCAGTTTTCGCACTGGATTGCGGCTGGCCGCACCCTTCATTGCAAGCATGTTGCTGCTTGATTTTGCTTCAGCGCTTGGCGCTCGTTTCGCCGAGCGATTCCAACTCAGCATGTTGCTGTTCCCCATTAAGTGGGCGGCGACTTTAGCGATCCTGCTGGGCTCGACCGTGACCTTGCATTATCTCGAAGCAGGGTTGGCCAAACAGACGCTCAGCTTGTTGGGAGGCACCCGCTAGATCATGTCCCGGAACGGCGAGAAGACAGAACAAGCGAGTCAGCGAAAGCTCGAAAAGGCGCGCGAGGACGGGAAGATTGTTTCCAGCCGTTACCTTGCGATCGCCGTTCAGTTTATTGCCGGTTTTCTCTACTTCAGCGGCGCTGGTGAACAAGCTGGGCCGGGGTTGCGGCACTGGAGAACCTGGCTTGATTCTTCATTCGATGCAGCCCTGCAAGGGGAGCGGATGCTTGCACCCAGCATGCACTGGACCAAGGCGGCGCTTCTGTATTTCTTCTGGGCGGGCGCTGTAACTACCGGTTCGGTGCTGGCCTCACAGTTGGTTGTGAGTCAGGGTTATGTCAGCTTGAGCCGTGCCAAGCCCGACTTCTCGAAGGTATTCAGTACAGGGCGTCTCGGGGGGCAACTGAAAGAGGGGTTGAAGTCGCTTCGCGCGAGTCTGGTCATCCTTTTATTTGCGATTGCGGCGCTGTCGATCTATTGGCAGGACCTGATGAGCTGGAGTATTTTGCTCGCCCGTCTCTCCGTCCTCGGACAGGTCTTTGAACAATCAAGACAATTCTTCGGGGCGGGGAAGCTGTGTTGTCTTGTTTTTCTTCTCGTGGGCTCAGCCGACCTCATGATGGCCATGCGAAAGCATGGGGCAGAGCTCAAGATGTCCAAGCAGGATTTGAAGGAAGAGCACAAGGAGAGCAACGGCAATCCGGAAGTCAAAGCGAAGATCCGGCGGCTCATGAAGGAATTTGCCGGTAAGCGCATGATGTCGCAAGTACCCAATGCCACCGTAGTCATCACGAATCCCACGCACTACGCCATTGCAATCCAGTACAACTCTGAGGCGATGAGTGTGCCGGTTGTGCTCGCGAAGGGTGTCGACTACATCGCATTACGAATCCGCAAAATCGCGCTGGACCGTGAGATCCCGATCATAGAAAATCCTCCTCTCGCCCAGGCGCTTTATAAGTCGGTTGAAGTAGGCCAAGAGGTTCCGATGCACCTCTATCGCGCCGTGGCCGAAGTGCTGGCCTATGTTTACCGCGTGCTCGGACGCAATGCCGGCCGTTGATTAGATACTCATGAATCCCTCACTGCCACTTACCCAGAAGCCGATTGCGCCACCGCGTGCGAGCGGTGTTCCAGCACAGGCGCGGCCGGTCTTCAGTTGGCAAATGCTACGCAAAGCGGAAGTCGGAGTGCCTTTGTCGGTAATGGGCATTCTGATGGCGATGATCCTTCCATTGCCTGCCATGCTTCTGGACCTGCTCATCTCGGCCAATATCGCCGTGAGCGTGCTGGTATTGCTCGTGTCGATGTACATCCTGAAGCCGGTTCAATTTTCCATCTTTCCCTCCGCGCTACTGCTGTTGACTCTATTCCGCCTCGCCTTGAATATTTCCTCTTCACGCCTGATTCTCATGTACGGAAATCTTGGTACTTCTGCCGCTGGCGATGTGATTGAATCCTTCGGCCAGTTTGTGGTCGGAGGCAGCTTCATCATCGGCCTGGTGATGTTCCTGATTCTGATCGGCATCCAGTATGTGGTGATCAACCACGGTGCGGTTCGCATCTCCGAGGTGACGGCCAGATTTACGCTGGATGCACTGCCGGGCAAGCAGATGTCGATTGACGCCGACCTGAATGCGGGATTGATCGACGATACCGAAGCCAAGGACCGGCGCAAGAAGCTGGCGCAGGAGACGGAGTTTTACGGAGCGATGGACGGCGCGAGCCGGTTTACGCAACGGGATTCGGTCGCCAGTATTTTGATCCTGCTCATCAATATATGTGCGGGATTTCTGATTGGTGTATTGCAGTACGGGATGGATCTCGGCAAAGCGTTTGAGACCTATACGATTCTTACCATTGGCGACGGGCTGGTGACTGTGGTTCCGGCGCTGATGATTTCCCTCGCCGGTGGACTGATCGTGACTCGCGCATCGAGCGAGGGGCAGCTCGATTCTGAAATTCGCCGGCAGTTATTTGTGAATCCCGAGCCGATTGCTCTCGCTGGACTTGTGCTCGTGCTTCTGGCGCTTGTCCCCGGCTTGCCCAAGATTCCATTCCTTGGGCTGGGGGCAGCCGCCCTGTATGGGGCAAAGCGGCTGGTAGAGAAGAAACACACGAGCGACATGGAGCAGCCGGGGCCTGTTGCCGCCCCAAGTACAAAAGACAATATCGATTCGATGCTGCGCGTGGATACGGTTGCGGTCGAAGTAGGTCTGGGTCTGGTTCGCCTCGTAGAGGGCGGCAGTCAGAGCACGCTGCTGCAGCGGATCTCGGGGGTGCGCCGGCAGTTGGCTTCCGATCTGGGATTCGTCCTCCCGGCGGTGCGAGTTACAGACAATCTTTCTTTGCGGGCAACCGAATATCGAATTCTGATCAAGGGCAACGAGATGGCACGTTTCGAGATGAAGCGCGGCTACGAATTGGCTCTGCTGTCCGTCGATGCCAAAGAGCGCAATCACTCGCCGTTGATCGAAAGGTTATCCGCCCGTGGCGCGATTCCGGCCAAGGAGCCGGCTTTCCAGCTTGATGCGCTCTGGGTGCCTGCCGACCTGGTTGAAACCGCTCGTCTTGAAGGCTGCACCATCGTCGATGCGGCGAGCATTGCCGGTACCCATTTCTCGGAAACAATGAAGCGCAGCACTGCTGAAATTTTCACCAGACAGGACGCCAAACGCTATGTCGACCGGGTTGCCGAAGAGACACCAAAGCTCGTCGAGGATTTGGTCCCCAAATTGCTTCCATTGAGTACTGTGCAGAAGATATTGCAGAATTTGCTACGGGAACGCGTTTCAATCCGGGATGGTGTTTCCATTCTGGAAGCAATGAGCGAAGGCGGGGCGATGACGCGCAACCCGACGCTGATTACCGAATTCGTAAGGCAGTCTATACGCAGGACGATTACGAGGCAGCACCTCAGTACAAATCTCAGTTCAAATCTCAGTGCCGCGAATGAACTGAACGCCTGGCTGTTGAACCCGGAACTTGAGCAGGAACTCGAAGCCTCGGTCGAGCACGGCGAGTTCAACAGTCACTTAACTGCCGGACCGGCGAAGGTACGCGATTTGCTTTCCCGTTGCAAACAGGTGTTCGAGAATCCACTTGCCACCGGAGTGATTCTTACGGGTTCCAATGCGCGCTTTTTTGTGCGGCAACTGACGGAGGCGTCGTTTCCGAATCTCAGCGTAGTTTCGCATTCTGAAATCGCCTCCGGGATTCAAGTCAATTCGCTGGGACAAATTTAGGAACTGGAACTTCATCATATGAAAATCAAATCGTTTTACGCGGACTCAATGGATCTGGCAATGCAAAGCGCAAGCAAAGAACTGGGAGATGAGGCCCTCATCCTCAACACTCGCGAAGCGCCGCTGGAATTCCGTCACTTTGGCAAGTATGAAGTGGTGTGTGCTTCTGCTCAGGCTGTGCCAGCCGAAGCGAAGCCAACTGCACTTCAGGTCAACACCCCGAGGACTCTGGGCACTAACCTTGCAGCTTCCGCCAATCACAATCGCGTGATTGTTCTAGTCGGTCCTAGTGGAGCGGGGAAAAGCTCCGCCTGCGCAAAGATTGCGATTCACTCCAAATTCACCAAAGGCCTTTCTACCGCTGTATTGAGCTGGGATAGCGGACGGGTTGGCAGTTCCGATTCCCTTCGATCCTATTGTGAAATCGCCGGCATTCCATTCCGGGAAATCGATACCCGCGATGCCTTTGACAAAGTGCTAGCCGAGTGGAACGACAGCGACTTGATCCTGGTAGACACTCCTTCGCTGGAGGGTAGCGAAGTGATAGCCGCCGATCTGGCTAGCGCGATCGCCGGCGTTCCCTGTGTTGAGACGCATCTGGTTTTGTCGGGTGCATATTCCACTTCCTATCTCGATGCCGCTTATTCGAACTATGCGAGATTCAACCCCGCTTTTCTTCTACCCACACATCTCGATGAGGCCCGCATGGATCTTAGGGCAAGCGGGATGGAGGGCATCAGCGCCCTGAGCATTCAGTGGTGCGGGACGGGCCGCGGAGTTCCCGAAGATCTACAGTATGCAAGTCAGGTCCTCGAGCAGGCGGCAGCGCTTTCTTTGCATCAGGAAATCGTTCCTGTAGCTCCTCTCCAGCTTCCAGCGCCGATTCCCGTTCCCGTAATTCCATCGGCGCGCAGTGCGATTGAGTCGATCCTGAAGAAACTGCGGCGGGAAGAACTCGACCCGGGCGCGCATATCGTACGTGCATCCAAATGCAGTGCGGCCTGACGGTCCCAGCGTAAAGAAAAGGCCAGCAAGCCATGAGAAGCGATCCAGAGTCCTCAATCGGAGCCGAACAAGAAATGTACTATTCCCCAACTCAGGCATCCAGCGCCGCCGAGGATCGAGAGCAAATGATTCTCGAACACCTTCCACAGGTCCGTCTGATCGCACGCCGCATCCATGAGCGGCTGCCGGAAAGCGTAAGTCTGGAAGATCTGGTCTCGACCGGTATCCTCGGTCTGATCCATGCAATCGATCGCTTCGATTCCAGCCTGAACGTAAAGCTCAAGACCTATGCGGAATACAAGATCCGGGGGGCAATTCTTGACAGTCTTCGTGGACTTGACTGGGCACCGCGCCAGCAAAGAAAGAAAGCGAAACAGATCGAGGCAGCCATTTGCTCCGCCGAGCAACGGCTCAAGCGAACACCAAGAGAAGAAGAGATTGCTTCGGAATTGAAAATCACGATCCAGGAATATCACGAATGGCTCGTGGAAGTTCGCGGTGTAAATCTAGGCAGTCTCGAGTCTGGCGGGAGCGACGAAGAAAAGCGCGACCTCCTTCGTTTCATTGCCGATAAAGAAGAAAATTGGCCTTCCAACCTGGTGGAACGGTCGGAACTGGAACGATTGCTGGCCGAAGCGATCCAGCGCATGCCGCAAATCGAACGTACAGTCTTAAGTCTTTATTATCAAAAAGAACTTACCTTGCGCGAGATCTCGAAAGTAGTGAATCTGCACGAATCGAGAATTTCTCAACTGAAGAGTCAAGCGGTACTTCGCCTGCGCTCCTATCTCGAGAAGCGCTGGCCCGTCGTGAAGGGTAGCTGAGCGTTGCCGGGCTGGAAGGTCGAATGAAAACTACATTTTCAAAAGACGAAATCATTGCCAAGCTGAAAGAGAGCTTGTCGGTGTGTCTTGGTCTGGCCCTCGAAGGCATGACCGGCAATCCGCAACTTTGCCACCTAGTTCCAGACTTAATCGCCTTTCCGGATGGAGAAGGAGCGAAGGATTATCTCGCCTGGACCGCAGACTATTCGGGCGGAAAAAAGGTGCAACTCCGGATCTTTGCCTCTCCCGAAAACTGGCGGTTGATTGGCAAAACTGTACTGGTAGCAGCCGAACTCGATACCTTTGACGATCCAACGCTGGAAAGCACCTATTGCGAGACGATTGCCCAGGCCGCATCCTCCTGGTCTAACAACCTTTCGGGGCTGGCAGGCAGTAAATGGGAAGTATCGACGACAGGTACTAACGGTGAGGCTGAAAGCAATGTGACGACGTGGGCCTACCGTCTGCCTATGGGCGAGGGCGAAGCGCAAGTCATCATACAGGTTTCCGAAGGATTGATGAGCGAGCTGCTAGTGCCGCCGCCAATTCCCGAGCCGGCTTTGCAAAGTGCAAGCGCAGCGCCAGAAGGCAGCGCCAATCCGACGCAGTTCGACTTGCTGCTCGATGTGGAATTGCCCGTGAGTGTCAGCTTTGGCCGGGCATTGGTGCCGCTTAAGGAAGTTTTGAAATTGAGCTCTGGTTCAATCGTGGAATTGAATCGAGCCGTGACAGAGCCTGTTGAGGTGATTGTCAATAACTGCGTGATTGCGCGCGGGGAAGTAGTTGTAGTCGAAGGCAACTACGGCGTGCGCATTCAACAAATCGTCAGCCGACAGGACCGGCTGCGTACCGTGAACTAGGAGTCCCCTCATGATAGAAAACCAGATCCTTACGATCTTTCTCGCTCTTGGCCTGCTGGCCACGCTATACCTGATGCTGCAGATCAAAATGGAAGTGCGGCGCAGTGAACGCAATTGGCAAAAGGAAATCGAGCAAGTTCGTTTTCAGCTCAATGACCAGCGAAGTGGCTGGATACAGGCGATACGGCGGGAAGAGCCTGTGATTGCGCCCAAAGTGCCGCTTCGCGCCGAAGTTGCATTTCCACTGCGGGCCTCAGCTCAGGCAAGCGTCACCTCCCTCTGGGGGGACACCACAAAGTCGAAAGCCATTGAGATGGTCAAGCGCGGTGAGTCTCCTGCAACCATTTCCGAGGCTCTCTCTCTTCCCAAACCTCAGGTGGAGTTTTTAATCAAGCTCGAAAAGGCCGCCGCAAAGAGCTAGTATTTTTCAATTCTTCATTGATCGACCTGCAGCAGGCATTAGAGTTTGGGGCTCCGACGCCGCGCTTTTGACATCTGGTGCTAATCCTGAAATTTGTTCTGGATCGTGCGTGAACGGGGAGCTGCGGCTGGTGGTTCCTCATCGAAGGCGACCTTCAGGACGACCTCTTTCTTGTCCCGCACCAGACTCAGGTTCACCGTCTTTCCGGAAGCACGTGCATTTCGAACAGCAGTCGTGACTTCGCGTGGAGATCCAACGATTTTATCTTCCACCCTGACGATCACATCACCGGCTTTGACTCCGGCCTTTTCGGCGGGGGTCTCCTTGCCGACGGAGCGAATCAGCACTCCCTGCTTGACCCCGAAGAAATCCGCCAATTGATTATCTAG